>DASVOL010000018.1:0-4992 GCA_036383375.1 Bradyrhizobium sp.
GCAGAACACGCTCATCGCGCAGCCGGTCAGTTCCAGCGAGGAGCCGGCAAGCTTGGCCGTGCCTGAATAGGTCTTGTCGTCCTGTGGATCCGTGATCGTGCCGGCATACGTTCCGTCACCTGCGGGTTTCATCGAACCGATGGTCTTGCCGGCAAACTTGCCGGTCTTCAGCGTTATCGTGCCGCCGGAGATCACGGCAGTATCGCCGCGCGCGGTAATCCAGGCGCCGTCGATCGAATCCGCATGAGCGGCGCCTGTGGCGATGACCAGTGCTGCGGCAGCCAGGAAAAGTTTGCGCATCGTCGTCGTTCCTCCCGATGGATTGAAGGCGTCATTCTCGTCGTCCGGGCCATTCTGGACGAACTCCGCCAAAGCGCCAGAGGGCGCACGTGAAGCAGCGAGGCCGCCTCAGCTAGTTCTGCACCCGCACGCCGAGCATCACCACCGTCGACGACGAGCTCTGTCCCGCGAGGTTCGAATCCAGCCAGTCACGACGCACGGTGCCCTTGATCCAGAGGCTGCGGGTCATCTTGTAGATCAGGTCGGCCGACACCGAGTAGGTGGTGTCGTTGCGATTGTCACCCTTGTATTCGAGCGTGCCGTAGGTGAACTTGCCGATCGCGGTCAGCCAGCGGCGGAAGTCGTGATCGACCTCGACGGTGTAGGTGCGCGACAGCACGCCCGAGGTACCGGGTACCGTGGTTTCGCCGAGCTGGGTGTCGGAATAGAATTTGGCTGTGGTCAGCGGCGTCGCGGTCCAGGTCAACGAAGCCGTGGTCAGCAGGCCCTCGAGGCGGTTGAGCCGTGTGTCGGCGTAGTCGCGCATCGCGTAGCCCATCGAGACTTCGCCGAACAACAGCCGCGTGAACTCGAACGAGGTGCCGGCCTTGGCGTAGCCGCCCGATGAATCGCGCGCGTAACCGGCGCGGTCGAGGAAGAGATCGTGGACGCGGCTGTCGCCCTGCACCTCGATGAAGGGCTTCACCGCCGGGTTGAGTTCATAGCTGACGCGGCCGATGCCGCCATATTGGGTGAAGTTGCGGTCGTCGTTCGACGACGAGGTGCCGTCGGTCAGCTTCGACCACTGATAGTCGGTGCGGTCGACGGTGGCGCCGAGCGAGACCTGCATGCGGTTGAAATGCTGGTCGATGCCGAAGGTGCCGCCGACCGTCGAGTAGAGCGGATATTTGGCGAGGCCGGCCTGCACGTTCGGACTGCCCGGATTGTCGGTCGAGACCAGCATGCGGGCCTGCGCCGTCAGATGCGTGTCCCTCGACACATCGAGACGGCCGTCGATATGGCCGGTGAAACTCGGACGGTCGACATCGAGCGGCGCCGACAGCGGCGTGCCGTCGATCGGCGTGAGCTGGGAGCCGTAACCGGTGAAGGAGCCGCGCAGATCGGCGACGACGGCGTGACGCTCCCAGTCCGACATCGCGACGAACTCCGGCGCGACCATGTAGAACGCCTTACCCTGCGGCGAATTCAAGCGGCCCGGATTGGTGTCGTAGCCCGCCATCACCTCGACCGCGGTCTTGACCATGAACGAGCCGGCGTAGTCGCCGACCGCGCCAAACGGATCGTCGTCAAGCTTGAGCCGCCTGCGCGGCGGCTGGCCGACGATGGTGCCGGCCATCGCCGGCGGCAGCGGCGGCTTGCTGGCGGTCTCCGACGGCGGGATCGACAGCCGCAATTGCCCGGCCGCGGTCAATGGCGGCGCCGTGGGCACCGGCGAGCCGGGCCCCGGCGGCGGCTTCGGCTTGGCCTGGCCCGGATAATATTTCGGCTTCAGGCGCTTCCGGTTGAGCGAGTCATAGCCCGATGTCGCCGCGCCGTTGGCGGCAGGAAGGCCGTAGGTCGGGACCTGTCCGACACGGTCCGTGGTTGACGTCGACGACGACGAGGCACGCCGGGCAGGATCTGCGTCGGGCAGCTTCAAGCCGTTGAGCGGATCGGTGGCATCGGCCGTGGTCCGGCGCAGCGGCGAGTCCTGGGTGATCACCTGGCTCTGCCGGTTCGGGCTGAACAGATCCGGCGTCACGGTCTGGGCGTTGGCGAGCCCGGTCGTCGCGGTCAGCGAAAAACTCAGCAAAAGGCATGGCAAAACCACGCGAACGAAGTGTCCACGCCGATTTGGGCCGCTTGCTGGCCGCCGCCACACGATGGAAATACTCCAACGAATCCATGCACTTGACGTACGCATCCCGCCGGGCGGCGAAAAACGTCGTTAATGGAGTTAAAACAATTATGGTTAATGAGCCGTTGAGGATCCGCCGCCGCGCGTCGCATCGCGGAATCGAACGTGCTAAGGGAGACGCCCGGGTGCAAAACCCCTCCCCTGGAATGCGAAATGGCCAAACCGAAACCGCTGATGACAAAATCATCCGGCCCCGATGACGGCGCCGTTCAGTCGGCGCTCCGTACCCTCGATGCCGAAGCAAGCGGCGTCGCTGCGCTGTCTGCGGCACTCAAGTCCGACCTCGGCGCGGCGTTCACGGCGGCGGCCGAGCTGATCCGCAAGGCCAAAGGTCGGCTGATCGTCACCGGGCTCGGCAAGTCGGGCCATATCGGCCGCAAGATCGCCGCGACCTTTGCCTCGACCGGCACGCCGGCGTTCTTCGTGCACACCGCCGAAGCCAGCCACGGCGATCTCGGCATGATCACGGCCGACGACGCGATCCTGGCGCTGTCATGGTCCGGCGAGCAGCCGGAGATGCGCAATCTGATCGCCTATGCCGCGCGCTTCGGTATCCCGCTGATCGCGATGACGGCCGACAAGGACTCGACGCTGAGCAAGGCGGCCGACGTGCAGCTCACCATGCCGAAGGCCCGGGAGGCCTGCCCGCATAATCTGGCGCCGACCACCTCCTCGCTGATGATGCTGGCGCTCGGCGATGCGCTGGCGATCGCGCTGCTCGAGGGCCGCGGCTTCACCTCGACCGATTTCAGCGTGCTGCATCCGGGCGGCAAGCTCGGCGCGCTGCTGAAATATGCCCGCGACCTGATGCACAGCGGCGAGGCGCTGCCGCTGAAGCCGCTCGGCACCAAGATGTCGGACGCGTTGGTCGAGATGACCTCGAAGGGTTTTGGCTGCGTCGGTATCGTCGACCGCCACGGCCATCTCGTCGGCATCGTCACCGACGGCGATTTGCGCCGGCAGTTGACACGCCACGACCTTTTGACGCTGTCGGTCGACGAGGTCATGACCAGGACCCCGAAGACGATCGGTCGCGACACACTGGCCGGCGAAGCGCTGGAACTGCTCAACGCCTCGAAGATCACGACGCTGATCGTGACCGATGCGAAAAAGCCGGTCGGCATCATCCATCTGCACGACCTGCTGCGCGCCGGCGTGGCGTAAACGCTCGAGTCGTAGGGTGGGTTAGCGAAGCGTAACCCACCGCTTCTTGCTCCGGACATGGTGGGTTACGCCTTCGGCTAACCCACCCTACGAATCTCGCAATAACGGCTAGCTCGGAAACCGCGCCGCGGTCGCCTCCAGCGGCAGCGCCAGCGCGTTGGCGAGGTAGGAGACGGTGCGGTAGAAGCCGCACAGCAGGATGATCTCCAGCACCTGATCGTCGTCATAATGCGCTGCCAGAGCTGCGTACTCCGCGTCATCCAGCGTCGCATGCGCGTGCAGCGCGTCGACCGCGGCGATCAAAGCCTGTTCGGCCGGCGACCAGCAGTCGGCATCGGCCACACCGCGCACGGTGGCGTGGACCTGCTGCTCCGACAACGCGGCGGCGGCGGCGAACGCGGTGACGTGCACGCCCCATTCATATTCGCATTTATTTAGCGCGCAGGTGCGGTCGATCACGATCTCGCGCTCCCGCAACGGCAGCGGTCCGCGGTCGAGCAGGCTGCCGCCGCGAAACTTCTCCCAGGCGCGCGGGTGCCCCGCCATCATGCGGAACAGCACCAGCGGCGGCTTGCCGCGCATGATGCGGTCGAAATGCTGTTGAACGTCCGCCGCATAGGGCGGATCGAGCGGTGCGATGCGTGACATGGGCCGATCTCGTTGCTACGTTTACTGTAGCAGCACGCTACAATATCTGTAGCGCGTAACGCAAGAGAGATTCGCGGAAGCGAGATTCATGAGGGATTCGCGACATGACGAAGCAGGTTCCAGCCACGAAGCCCGGCGTCCGCGGTTCGCGATCCGGCCGCCCGATCATGGCGCTGCTCGATCTGTTGGGGCGGCGCTGGACCTTGCGCATCGTCTGGGAGCTGCGCGACGGCGCACTGACATCGCGCGCGCTGCGCACCGCCTGCGACGAGGCCTCACCGACCATCCTGCAGACGCGGTTGACCGAGCTGCGCGAGGCGGGCTTCGTCGAGCTGACCGATGAAGGTTACGACCTCACCGCGCTCGGCCGGGAGCTGTTTGCGACCTTCACGCCGCTCCAGCGATTCGCTGACCGCTGGAGCAAGCAGGATCGCAGCTAAACCGCCGCCACCGTCAGGCTCGCGCCGTCGGCACGGACCACCTTCACCCGGCTGCCGGCCGGCGCATCGGGGCCGGCGACGCGCCAGACCGTGTCGTCGATCCGCACCGTGCCTCCCCCGTCGACGATCGGCTTCTCCAGCGTGAATTCGCGGCCGACCAGGGCTTCGTTGCGGCGATTGAGGAACGGATTGGTCTTGCTCGCCTCGGTCGCGCCCCGGGCAAAATGCCGCCACGCCGGCACCGCCAGCGCTGCGAACACCGCGAACATCAGGAGCTGCGTCTGCCAGGACGGCGTAAAGACGAACGACAGCAGGCCGACCAGCAGCGCCGCGAGCCCGAGCCAGAACAGGAAGACACCTGGCGCCGCGAGCTCCAGCGCCATCAGGATGAAGCCGAAGATCAGCCAGTTCCAGGTGCCCAATGTCGAAAACATCTCGGCCATGACACGTCCCTCTATGAAGCTCCCTATTGCGGCGTCGCCGGCGGCGTGGGCGCGCCAGGAGCGGTCGGCGGCACCGAGGTGGTGCGGCGCGCGGCGGCCT
>DASVOL010000019.1:0-24589 GCA_036383375.1 Bradyrhizobium sp.
TGCAGGGCCAAAATCCCTGCAAGACCCTTGACATAGCTGCCCTTTCGGCAGAACGCGTGGGGTCAAGCCGTCATGGACTGTTCATGGATCTGATTAGCACGACCCCCGACCTCGCCGCCGCCTGCGACCGGCTCGCCAAACACAAGGTCATCACCGTCGACACCGAGTTTCTGCGGGAGACGACCTACTATCCCCTGCTCTGCGTCGTGCAGATGGCGAGCGCGGATGAAGCCGTCGTGGTCGACGCGCTGGCGCCCGGCATCGACCTCAAGCCGCTGTTCGATCTGATGTCGAACGAAGCCGTGCTGAAGGTGTTTCATGCCGCGCGGCAGGACATCGAAATCGTCTGGCACCTCTCCGGCACGATCCCGCACCCGATCTTCGACACCCAGGTCGCCGCCATGGTGCTCGGCTATGGCGACAGCATTGCCTATGACCAGCTGGTCGATCGCGTCACCGGCCACCGCCCCGACAAGACCCACCGCTTCACCGACTGGTCGCGCCGCCCGCTGACCGAGGAGCAACTGCATTACGCCGTCTCGGATGTCACCCATCTGCGCGAAGTGTTCGCGGCGCTCGACGCCGATCTGAAGAAGCGCGACCGCAGCGACTGGGTCAGCGAGGAAATGGAAATCCTGACCTCGCCGAAGACCTACGACTTCCATCCCGAGCGCGCCTGGGAGCGGCTCAAGACCCGCGTGCGCAAGCCGCGCGAACTCGCGGTGCTGATCGAGGTTGCGGCCTGGCGCGAGCAGGAGGCGCAGAGCCGCGACGTGCCGCGCTCGCGCGTGCTCAAGGACGATGCGGTCGGCGACATCGCCACCCATGCGCCGACCTCGCTCGACAAGCTCGGCAATCTGCGTTCGCTGCCGAAGGGTTTCGAGCGCTCGAAATGGGGTGCCGACATCATCGCCGCGGTGCAGCGCGGACTGGCCCGCGACCCGGCGACGCTCCCCAAGCTGGAAAAGCCGAGAAACAATTCCAACGGCGCGGCGACCGTCGAGCTGTTGAAGGTGCTGCTCCGCATGACGTCGGAGCGCCACGGCGTCGCCAGCAAGGTGATCGCCACCGTCGACGATCTCGAGCAGATCGCGGCCAGCGATCAGGCCGAGGTCGGCGCCCTGCACGGCTGGCGGCGCGAACTGTTCGGCGAGGCCGCGCTCAAGCTCAAGCACGGCCAGCTCGCACTTGCGATCGACAAGGGCCGCGTGGTGCGGGTGGATCGGGGTTAGCAAAACCAGATTCCGGCAGATCCGGCCGTCGGCCAGTGGCCGAATGCGCCGCGCCGGAGTTCAGCCGGCACAGGCTGAGGTTGCGTCACGCGAAACCAGCGCGCTTGCTAAGGCGCAGATTTCGTGTTGCAATCCCTTCACAATCGGATTGCGGCCGTTCGACTGTGCGTTTCACGACGTTGATAGCCAAGGCTTCGACAGGCGAAACTTCGGACTTGAAGACCTTGGATATAGCGACCCGGGAATTGAACAGACAGCGGAAAGCCCGCTTGTGGCGTGGCACGTGGAAAACGTGGCCGCGTCTTTTTTATGTCTAGACTGGGAGAGAGACGATGCCGAAGGGTACCGTCAAATGGTTCAACCCGACCAAAGGTTACGGGTTCATCAAGCCGGCCGTCGGCGACAAGGATGTGTTCGTTCACATCTCGGCGGTCGAACGCGCAGGTCTCAGCACATTGAATGAGAACCAGACCGTCGAGTACGAGCTGGTCGAGAACCGCGGCAAGGCGTCGGCAGAGAACCTCAAGGTTCACTGAGCGCCGCTACTGGCGGAATTCATCCTGATGCTTCCCCCGGCCGCATCACCCGGGGGATCGCTCTTGGGGATCTGTCGTGCAACCGCGCGCTAAGGCGCCGGCGCGATCAGCGTGCTGTCGGTTGCGGCGCTGCCTTGCGTCTTGCAGAGATCGCCTTCGAGCTTGAGCCGGCCGCTCGCCAGCAGCCGCAGCGCCTCCGGATAGATGCGATGCTCGATCGTGATGACGCGTGCGGCAAGCGTCTCCGGCGTGTCGTCGTCAGCCACGGTGACCGCCCCTTGCATCACGATCGGTCCGGCATCGGTCTCCGGGATCACGAAATGTACCGTCGCGCCGGACAGCTTGACCCCTGCACGCAAGGCCTGGCCATGCGGATCGAGGCCAGGAAAGCTCGGCAGCAGCGACGGATGGATGTTGAGCATCCGCCCGTACCAGTGCCGGACGAATTCGGCGGTGAACAGCCGCATGAAGCCGCCGAGGCAGATCAGCTCGACTTGGCTGTCGTCGAGCACCCGCTGCAGCGCCGCCTCGAAACCGGCGCGGTCCTTGCCGAACGGCTTGCTCTCGATGATGACAGTCGGAATGCCGTCCACGGCCGCCTTCTCGAGCCCGGGAGCATTGGCGCGGTTGGAGATCACGGCGACGATCTCGGCCGGAAAATCCGCAGCCTTCGCAGCCTCGATCAGCGCGGCCATGTTGGAGCCGCGGCCGGAAATGAGGATGGCTACGCGGCGCTTCATCGCGAGAGATCGAGATGACCGTGATAGACCACGCGATGCTCATCCTTGGCTTCGATCACTTCGCCCAGCAGCGTCACGGTCTCGCCGCCGGCGGTGAAGGCCTCGGTTACCGCATCGACCGCATCTCGCTTGACGATCGCGATCATGCCGATGCCGCAATTGAAGGTGCGCAGCAGCTCCAGCTCGGCGATGCCGCCCTGCTCGGCCAGCCACTTGAACACCGGCAGGACCGGCAGCCGCGCCAGATCGATGCCGACGCCGAGATGCTTCGGCAGCACACGCGGGATGTTGTCGGTGAAGCCGCCGCCGGTGATGTGGGCGAGCCCCTTCACCGCGCCGGTTTCGCGGATCGCGCGCAGGCAGGACTTCACATAGAGCCTGGTCGGGGTCAGCAGCGCCGCACCGAGCGTCATGACCGGTGCAAACGGCGCCGGCGCGTCGTAGGCGACGCCAGACTGCTCGACGATCTTGCGCACCAGCGAATAGCCGTTGGAGTGCACGCCCGAGGACGCCAGCCCGATCACGGCGTCGCCCGCCGCGATATCCCCGGTCGGCAGCAGGGTGCCGCGTTCGGCCGCGCCGACCGCAAAGCCGCCGAGGTCGTAGTCGCCGTCCTTGTAGAGGCCGGGCATCTCGGCGGTCTCGCCGCCGATCAGCGCGCAGCCGGATTCGCGGCAGCCCTCCGCAATCCCCGCGACGATCTGCGCGGTGGCCTCCGGATGGAGCTTGCCGCAGGCGAAATAGTCGAGGAAGAACAGCGGTTCCGCGCCCTGCACGACGAGGTCGTTGACCGACATCGCGACCAGGTCGATGCCGATGCCGCCGTGGATGCCGGTTTCGATCGCGATCTTCAGCTTGGTGCCGACGCCATCGGTCGCGGCCACCAGGACCGGATCCTTGAAGCCCGCCGCCTTGAGGTCGAACAGCCCGCCGAATCCGCCGATCTCGGCGTCCGCGCCCGGCCGTGCGGTGGCCCGCACCATCGGCTTGATCAGATCGACCAGACGATTGCCGGCGTCGATATCGACACCCGAATCCGCGTAAGTGAGCCCGTTTTTGCGCTCGGTCATGCCCAATTCCAGATGATAAGGGGCTGGTTACGAGGAATTCCGCCCCCGCGCAATGGCTCGCGGCGATGCTGCCGCGATACTATGTAGATAACACCCGGCCGCCGCGCAAAAGAGCCGGATATCGAGTAAAATCAGGCTTCTAGCCGGGAAGCGATTCAAGTTGAGCATTCCGAACATCATCACCCTCGCCCGCATCATCCTGGTGCCGGTGATCGTCTGGGCCATCGTCTCGAGCCAGATGGAGATCGCGTTTGCGATCTTCGTGATCGCCGGCGTCTCGGACGCGGTCGACGGTTTCCTTGCCAAGCGCTTCAACATGGCGAGCGAGCTCGGCGCGCTGCTCGATCCGTTGGCCGACAAGGCGCTCTTGGTGTCGATCTATGTCGCGCTCGGAATCTGGGGTGCGGTGCCACGCTGGATCGTGATTCTCGTGGTGTCGCGCGACATCATGATCGTCTCCGCCGTGATTGTGTCATGGTTGTTCGACAAGCCGGTCGAGATGAAGCCGCTGATGGTGTCGAAGCTGAACACGGTAGCGCAGGTCGCGTTCGCGGCGCTGGTGCTGGCCTCGCTCGGCTTCGGCTTTCAGCCGCATCCCTATGACCTGATCCTGATGGGCCTGGTCACGATCTTTACTTTGGGATCGGTGTCCCTCTATCTCGTGGAGTGGGTGCGGCACATGAGCACGATCGAGGCTCGGTAGCGCACGATCCGGCAAAACTGGAAACCGGTTTTCCCGCGACAAACGCGAAGCGTTTGCGCAGGGATCATGCTAAAATAAAGTAGTTTGGAGATTTGCGTGGCCGGTAGCGTTCAACCTCGTCAATTGGCCTTGGCCCTGCCGCACGAGGAGAAACTGACCCGCGACGATTTCCTCGAAGGGCCCGCCAATGAGGCTGCGCTGGCGCTGATCGACGGCTGGCCCGACTGGCCGAACCGAATCATGCTGCTGGTGGGGCCCGAGGGCTCCGGCAAAAGCCACCTCGCCGCGATCTGGGCCGAGATCGCCGGCGCGCGCTCGACCGCGGCGCATGCGCTGACCGCCGACACGGTTCCGACGGCGCTCGCGACCGGCGCGCTGGTGGTCGAGGACTTGAAGCCGTCGGATTTCGATGAGCGTGCGATGTTCCATCTGATGAATCTCGCGCGCCAGGACGATGCCTTCGTCCTGATCACGGCGCGGGTGCCGCCGTCGGCGTTCGAGATCGAGCTGCGCGATCTGCGCTCCCGGCTTCGCGCGGTACCGACGGTGACGCTGCTGCCGCCCGACGACCAGCTGTTCCGCGGCCTGATCGTCAAGTTCTGCGCCGACCGCCAACTGAGCGTGGACGAGCCGCTCGTCAGCTACCTGACCAACCGGATCGAGCGGTCCTATACCGCCGTCCGCAAGGTGGTCGAGCTGCTCGACACCGAGGCGCTGCGGCTCGGCCGGCCGGTAACCCGGGCGCTGGCCGCGGAGCTGTTGCGCGATGCCTGAGCCGCGCCGCGGCTTGACGGCGCAGGCGAGCGGAACATCAATGTCATCGAAACGTCATCGCAATATCACATGGTCTGCGCGGCCCTCGGCTAGACCGCCCCAGCCCCCTGCCCGGAATTGGACCAGCACTTGATGGACTCGGCACAAGCACCTGAAATCAAAGAGAAAGAGGCGGAGCTTCCGCCCGTCCCCGCGATCGCAAGCAGCCCCGAGCGCTTCATCAACCGGGAGCTGTCCTGGCTGCACTTCAACCGCCGGGTGCTCGAGGAATCGGTCAATCTCGGCCATCCGGTGCTGGAGCGGGTCCGCTTCCTGTCGATTTCGGCGAATAACCTTGACGAGTTCTTCATGGTCCGCGTCGCCGGCATCAAGGCGCAGGTCCGCGAGGGCATTGCCGAGCGCAGCCCGGACGGCCTGCTGCCGGCCGAGCAGCTCGTGATGATCAACAAGACCGTCTCGCAGTTGGCCTCCGACCAGCAGGCGATCTGGAGTGACCTGCGCGACATCCTGTCCAAGGTCGGCATCCAGCTGGTAGATGGGCGCGACGTCACCAAGTCCGAACGCACCTGGATCGAGGATCACTTCCTCCACAACATCTTCCCGCTGCTGACGCCGCTGGCGATCGACCCGGCGCATCCGTTCCCGTTCATCCCGAACCTCGGCTTCACGGTCGCGCTGCAATTGTCGCGGATCGCCGACGGCAAGGCGATGAACGCGCTGATCCGCATGCCCGGCAAGATCGACCGCTTCATCCGCATTCCCTCGACCAAGGAAGGCGCGCCGGCCCGGCTGATCACGCTCGAGCAGGCCACCGGTCTGTTCATTGGCCGCCTGTTCCCCGGCTACACCGTCAAGGGCCAAGGCGCGTTCCGCATCATCAGGGACTCCGAACTCGAAATCGAGGAAGAGGCCGAAGACCTCGTTCGCCTGTTCGAGACCGCGCTCAAGCGCCGCCGGCGCGGATCGGTGATCCGGCTCGAGATCGAGGCCACGATGCCGGAAGAACTGCGCGTCTTCGTGCAGCACGCCTTGTCGGCGGCGGACGATGAAGTGATCCTGGTCGACGGCGTGCTCGCGATGAACGAGCTGTCGCAGCTCACGCGGCTCAATCGCCCCGACCTCGAATTCCCGCCCTACGTGCCGCGCCATCCCGAGCGCGTCCGCGACCACGGCGGCGATATCTTCGCAGCGATCCGCCAGAAGGATCTCGTGGTCCACCACCCCTACGAATCCTTCGACGTCGTCGTCCAGTTCCTGCAACAGGCGGCGCGCGATCCCGACGTGGTCGCGATCAAGCAGACGCTCTATCGCACCTCGAACAATTCGCCGATCGTGCGCGCGCTGGCGGACGCCGCCGAAGCCGGCAAGTCGGTGACCGCGCTGATCGAATTGAAAGCGCGCTTCGACGAGGAGGCCAACATCCGCTGGGCGCGCGACCTCGAACGCGCCGGCGTGCAGGTTGTCTACGGCTTCATCGAGCTGAAGACGCACGCCAAGCTGTCGATGGTGGTGCGCCGCGAGGGCGGCAATCTCACGACCTATGTGCACACCGGCACCGGCAACTATCATCCGGTCACCGCCCGCATCTACACCGACGTTTCCTACTTCACCTCGGACCCGATCATCGGCCGCGACGTCGCGCGGGTGTTCAACTACATCACCGGCTATGCCGAGCCGAGCGACATCGAGAAGATGGCGGTGTCGCCGCTGACATTGCGCAAGCGGATCATCGAGCACATCCACGGCGAGATCGCCCACGTCAAGCATGGCCGGCCCGGCGCGATCTGGATGAAGATGAACGCGCTGGTCGATCCTGACATCATCGACGCGCTGTATGAGGCCTCGCAGGCCGGCGTCTCGATCGAGCTCGTGGTGCGCGGCATCTGCTGCCTGCGGCCCGGACTGCCCGGATTGTCGGAGAACATCCGCGTCAAATCGGTGATCGGCCGGTTCCTGGAACACGGCCGAATCTACTGCTTCGGCATGGGCCAGGGCCTGCCGAGCGCAAAAGCTGCTGTGTATATCTCGTCCGCCGACATGATGCCGCGGAACCTCGACCGCCGTGTCGAGGTGCTCTGTCCGCTGCAAAATCCCACAGTGCATCAGCAGGTTCTCGAACAGATCATGGTCGCGAACCTGAAGGACACCGAGCAGAGCTGGCAATTGTTGCCGGACGGATCGTCAACGCGTATGAAGGCCGCGAAAGGCGAAGAGCCTTTCAATCTGCATGACTATTTTATGACAAATCCGAGTCTGTCCGGCCGTGGTAAGTCTCTCAAGGAATCTTCACCGCGCCGTCTCACGCGTCGTAACGAGCGTCAGCAGCCATCGTCTTAAGGGGGCCTTACGGTGAAGCGGCCGCGGAAGCGCGCTTCCAGCGTCGCTGTGATCGATATCGGCTCGAACTCGGTTCGCCTCGTGGTTTACGAGGCGATGGCGCGCAGCCTCATCACCATCTTCAACGAGAAGGCGCTGTGCGGACTCGGACGCGAGGTGCAGAGCACCGGCCTGCTCGCAACCGATGCGGTCAACAAGGCGCTCACCGCGCTGCGCCGCTTTCGCGCGCTGTGCAAGATCCAGCAGGTCGGCCGCGTCTACGCGATCGCGACCGCGGCCTGCCGCGATGCCAAGAACGGTCCCGACTTCATCGCCCAGGCCGAGCGCATCTGCGGCGCCAAGATCGAAATCCTCACCGGGCCGCGTGAAGCGAAGCTGTCCGCGCTCGGCGTCGTCTCGGGCGTACACAATCCTAACGGCATCGTCGGCGATCTCGGCGGCGGCTCGCTCGAACTGATCGACGTCAAGGGCAACCGCGTGCGCAGCGGCGTGACGCTGCCGCTCGGCAGCCTGGCGCTGCAGGACCTCTCGAACAAATCGCTCAAGCGCGCCGAACGCATCGTCAAGAACGAGCTGCTCGGCGTCGCCCAGCTCAAGACCGGCCGCGGCCGCACCTTCTACGCGGTCGGCGGCACCTGGCGCGCGCTGGCACGCATCCACATCATCCAGAGCGGCTACCCGCTCAAGGTGATGCACGGCTATTCGATTCCGGCGGCGGACGCGCTCGACTTCGCGCAGCGGCTGCGGCGGCTGGCGGCGACCAACATGCTGGCCAATATCGAATCCGTCGCCGATGCACGGCGACCGCTATTGGCCTACGCCGCGCTCGTGCTCGAATACATCATCCGCGCCGCCCAACCGAAGACCATCGTGTTCTCGACCTTCGGCGTGCGCGAGGGTCTGCTCTACGAGATGCTGCCGCAGGCCGAGCGCGCCAAGGATGGCCTGGTCTGCGCCGCCCAAAACCTCAACGAATTGCTGTCGCGCTCGGCTCGCCATGCCCAGGAGCTGACCTCCTGGACCGACCGGCTGGTGCGCGTCGTCCGGCTGCGCGAGACCGAGGAAGACCGCAGGCTGCGTCACGTCGCCTGCCTGCTGTCCGATATCGGCTGGCGCGTGCATCCCGATCATCGCGGCGAGGAAACCCTCAGCCTGATCATGAACGGCAATTTCGGCTCGATCACGCATCAGGGCCGCGCCTTCGTCGCGCTGTCGGTGTTCTATCGCTACGCCGGCCTCAGCGAGGAGAACGAGCCGCCGCCGCAGATCCGCGCGCTGGTGACGCCGGCGATGGACGAGCGCGCGCGCGTGCTCGGCGCCGCGTTCCGCGTCGCGCATCTGATCACGGCGGCACGCACCGGCGTGCTGCCGGCAACGCATTTCCGCACCCAGGGTCGCAAGCTGATGCTGGTGTTCGAGCACCGGATGGTTGATCTGGTCGCCGATCGCGTCGGCAGCCGCTTCAAGCAACTGGCGCGGCTGGTCGGGCGCGTCGGCTCGATCGTGCGGCGCTAGATATCGTTGGTTCTGATTTCAATCGGAACCGACGACGTCCAACTCTCGTTTTGATGTGCTTTCTTCACGCGAACAGGCGTCCACTCCGCTCGAAAACGCTATGGCCCCTCACGCCGCCTTGGCGGCGTGCTTGGCTTTCCGGAGCGCGTGGCGGCGCCAGATCGATCCGATGAGCAACACAACGACGATGCCGAGCACGGCGAGCGTGATCTCGCCGCCGTTGCCGCCATGGGCGAATTGCGGCGACATGCCGATCGAGGTCAGCCAGGAATCGAGCCTGGCGCCGAGCGGTCCGGCGAACAGCGCATTCAACTTCGGATGCACGGCCGGATCGGTCGCGATGACGTCGCCCGCGATCCAGCCGAGCAGCGCGGCGCCGGCCCAGACCAGGACCGGCAGCTTGGTGAGCAGCGCCATGATCAGCGCGGCGCCGGCCACGATCAGGGGAACGCTGATCGCAAGTCCGAGCACCAGCAGCGGCACACTGCCGTTGGCGGCGGCGGCGACCGCGATCACATTGTCGAGGCTCATCACGATGTCGGCGACGACGACGATCTGAACCGCAGCCCACAGATGCGAGGCCGCGTGCACGCTGTCCTCATCCTCCTGCTCCGGCACCAGGAGCTTGGCGGCGATCACGATCAGCGCCAGTCCACCAACCAGCTTCAGGTAGGGAAGCTCCATCAGGCTGGCGACGATGCCGGTGAAGATGACGCGCAGCAGCACCGCTGCGGCAGCCCCGAGAATCATGCCCCACAGGCGCTGGCGCGGCGCGAGACCGCGGCAGGCGAGCGCGATCACGAGCGCGTTGTCGCCCGACAGCAGGACGTTGATCCAGATGATCTTGCCGACGGCAACCCAGAAGGTCGGGGTCGCCATCTCGTTCTTGAACTCGGTGAAGAACGCGCCGATGTACGCCGGATCAAAGATCTGCCACAGCCAGTCCACAGCGAGTCCTATTCGGCCCTGCGGCCGCCCCTGGCGGCGGTGGTCCGCCGCTCCCAGTCCATTTCGACACGGTCTCCCCAGGAGACCGTGTCATTTTCAGTTGTGCGGCGTCAGCCGACGATCTCGTTGCCGGCGAAGAACTGCGCGATCTCGATCACCGCGGTCTCCGGCGCATCCGAACCGTGCACCGAATTCTCGCCGATCGACTTCGCATAGAGCTTGCGGATGGTGCCTTCGGCGGCCTTCGACGGATCGGTCGCGCCCATCACGTCGCGATACTTCAGGATGGCGCCCTCGCCTTCCAGCACCTGGACCACGACGGGGCCGGAGGTCATGAAGTCGACCAGTTCGCCGAAGAACGGGCGCGCCTTGTGGACGGCATAGAAGGTCTCGGCCTGGCCGCGGGTCATCTGGATGCGCTTCTGCGCCACGACCCTCAGGCCCGCCTTCTCGATCACCGCATTGACCGCGCCGGTCAGGTTGCGCTCGGTGGCATCGGGCTTGATGATCGAAAAGGTGCGTTCAATCGCCATGATTTCGTCCTTGTAAACGGTGGCTGGGAGTTGCCGGGGCTTATATCGGCGCGATGGGGTAACGGCAAGCGACCCTGTGACGCGTTAGCCTTTAGTTTTGATGGATTTTCACGACAAAAACCGTCGTCCGGGCGGTCTCCGGACAGAGACAGGCTCGGCCAACTTACCGCGATTTCACTTAGGTGAACCCATTCTGACAGCGCCGTGCCGCTGCCGTTCAGCTGCAGCCGCCTAGGCTCAGCACCGATCGGACGCCTTGCTGGCCCCCCATCCGCAAGCCTCACAGGACGTCTCGGGAAACGATGTCACCGCGGGCGCGTCACGCGCGCCCATACCTCGAGGAGACGATCATGTTACGCAAATTATCGCTCGCTGCCGTTGCCGCAATTTCGCTCGGTGCCGCTGCACTCGCCCCGACCTCCGCCTCGGCCTGGGGTGGTTGGCATGGCGGCTGGCACGGCGGATGGCACCACGGCTGGTGGGGCGGCCCGCGCGTCATCGTCGGAGGGCCGGCCTACTACGGCGGCTATGGCTATGGCTACGGCTACGGTGGCGGTTGCTACGTGCGCCGCGTCGTGCCGACCCCGTGGGGTCCGCGCTGGCGCCTGGTCAACCGCTGCTACTGATCCACCTGTTCTGTCGACTGCTCCCCTGACTTACCTTCGCCCCGGCCTCGCGCCGGGGCTTTCTTTATGCCCGCAGGGAACCCGGCCGCATGATGCGCCTCACTACCTCAAGGCGAGAGTAAGGCGGAACCGAAACCAAATTCGGGGGTCGCGACTTGTCATGGCAAGGGCTTACGAAACACGCGAGATGGAACTCGCCAAGAAGCATTCAAAGAAACATTCCAAGGCACATGCCAAGAGCCATGACGATGACAATGACCCAGACCGACAACGATCCCGATCAGATTGATCGCAAGACCTGCCGTTACATCTGCGATGCCGTTGGTGAACGGCTCCAGCAAAGCATGCGGCCAGAACCCGCACTTTCGTCCCGCCTGCAGCAGCTCCTCGAGGAAATGCAACGCAGGGAAAACGAGCGCCATTAGCTATTGCGGGCTGACCGGCAGCCCCAATTGCGCTTTTGCAACAGCCGTCCGGAGAGATTTTACCGACAGACGGGTTGCGTTTGGCAGCGGGTCCGGTGACAACGCTGCATGCTCTCCATTACTGACATTTCAGTCCGGATCGCCGGGCGGCTGTTGATTGATCACAGTTCTGTGCAAATCGTGCCCGGCGCACGTGTCGGATTTGTCGGCCGTAACGGCGTCGGCAAGTCGACGCTGTTTCATGCCATCCGGGGCGAGCTCCCGACCGAGAGCGGCAGCATCGCGCTTCCGCCGCGCTGGCGGATCGGCAGCCTCGCGCAGGAAGCGCCCGACGGGCCCGAAAGCCTGATCAACGTCGTGCTGAAGGCCGACCTCGAGCGCGACGCGCTGCTGCGCGAGGCCGAGACCGCGCATGACCCGCATCGGATCGCCGAGATCCAGACCCGGCTGGTCGACATCGACGCGCACTCGGCCCCTGCCCGCGCTGCGGCGATCCTCTCCGGCCTCGGCTTCTCGACAGCAGACCAGGCGCGGCCGTGCGCCGAATTTTCCGGTGGCTGGCGCATGCGCGTCGCGCTGGCGGCGACGCTGTTCTCTGCACCCGATCTGCTGCTGCTGGACGAACCGACCAACTATCTCGATCTCGAGGGCACGTTGTGGCTCGAGAATCATCTCGCCACCTACCCACGCACGGTGATCGTGATCAGCCATGACCGCGATCTCCTCGACACATCGGTCGACCAGATCCTGCACCTCGATCGCGGCAAGCTCACGCTCTACAAGGGCACCTATTCCTCGTTCGAGGAACAGCGCGCCGCGCGCGAATTGCTCGACGCCAAGCACGCCAAGCGGCAGGCCGATGAGCGCAAGCGCCTGCAGGACTTCGTCGACCGCTTCAAGGCCAAGGCCTCCAAGGCGCGGCAGGCGCAGTCGCGCGTCAAGATGCTGGAGCGGATGAAGCCGATCACCGCGCTGGTGACCCAGGACGTTCGCGAGATCTCCTTTCCGGCACCGGAGAAGCTGCTGTCGCCGCCGATCATCGCGGTCGATGACGTCTCGGTCGGCTACGAGCCCGGCAAGCCCGTGCTCAATCGCGTGACGCTGCGCGTCGATCCCGACGACCGTATCGCGCTGCTCGGCTCCAACGGCAACGGCAAGTCGACGCTGGTCAAGCTGCTGGCAGGCAAGCTCGCGCCGTTCGCCGGTAGAATCACGCGGGCCGACAAACTGTCGGTCGGCTATTTCGCCCAGCACCAGGTCGACGAGCTCAATCTCGACGGCTCGCCCTATGATCACATCCGCAGGCTGATGCCCGAGGCGCCGGAGAGCAAGGTGCGCGGCCGCGTCGGCGCGATCGGCTTTTCCGGCAAGGCCGGCGACACGCTGGTGAAGAGCCTGTCGGGCGGCGAGAAGGCGCGGCTATTGCTCGGGCTTGCGACGTTCTACGCCCCCAACATGATCATCCTGGACGAGCCCACCAACCATCTCGACATCGACAGCCGCGCGGCGCTGGCGGAGGCGATCAACGAATTCCCCGGCGCCATCATGATGGTCTCGCACGATCGCTATCTGATCGAGGCCTGCGCCGATCGCCTGTGGGTCGTGGCGAACCAGACGGTGACGGCCTATGACGGCGATCTCGACGAATATCGCCGCATGATCCTCTCTTCCAACGACAGCCGGCCGGCGTCGCGTGAGCGCGTCAAGGAGCCGACGAAGCCGGAACGCGTCCGCAATGAGAAACGCGCTTCGCCGAGGCAGCGGGTCGCGCAGGCCGAGAGCGAGATCGAGCGTATCAACGGCATCATCACAAAGATCGACACCGCGCTCGCGCTGCCCGATATTTTCACCCGCGATCCCAAGCAGGCCGCACAGCTGACCAAGGCGCGCGCCGGCGCCGAGAGCGCGCTGCAACGCGCCGAGGAAGAATGGCTGGAAGCCAGCGCCGAACTCGACGAAGCCGCGAACTAGATTTGATCCGCCGGGCGGAGCCGCAGATTCGGCGTCGTCCCTGCGAAAGCAGGGACCCATAACCACCGGCGCTCATTGTTGCGCGATCGCGGAACGACGAATCCCCCAAGCCCCATCCGCAGCGGAGTATGGGTCCCTGCTTTCGCAGGGACGACATGTGGAGGGAGCTGAGCTCTCATCATGCCCGCGCATGCAGGCATCGGCCTGTCGCCGCGGCGAATCTGCCCTAGCCGTGCGCGGTTTTCTTCTTCTTCGGCTTCGCGGGCTTCGGCTCCGGCGCAGCATCCGGACCGCGCTCGACCGACGTCAGGCGTCCCGCGCTGAACGTATAGATACCGGCGCGCGCGCCGCGCGACCAGGTCACGACCGCGACGCGCTCGCCGCCCGGCCCGCTCGACAGGTTGACGCTGTCAGGGGCGCCGATGCCGCGCACGACGTCGCATTCGGTGTGGCCGAGGGCGACACTGCCGCCGGTCGGCTGCGGCGGCGGCGCACCGGGAGCCTGCGCGTTCGCGTCAGTGGCACCCGCGGGCGGCGCCATCCCGGGACAGCTTCCGTCGGCACTGACGAGATCGTCATTGGTCACGGGCTTGTCCGGCGTCAGCGGCGGCGATTCGATCGAGATGTTGCGGATAAACACCCGTCCAGGGCGCGAGAACCAATCCGCGTCACGCGAAAAGATGTCGGACGCGCTCGAGCAGCCGGCAAGGCCAGGTGCAAGTACCAGCAACGCCAGCAGCGACTTCCGACTGAATGTTCCATCACGCACGATCGACAAGGCTCCTAACCCCTCTACCTAAGGGCTTGTCCGAACATCACTTTGCGGCATGACCGTGACCCGCCCAAGGAAACGTCGAATTATCATTAATTCATCGATATCGCTATTGGCGCCGCTGCCAGCGTCCCCGTTCGTCGGCCTGCCAATAGGTCACCTCGAAGCCGCGGGCCTTGCAAGCGGTCCAGCTCTCCCGCGCCGAAGCCACCGCGTCGGGGTCGTCGCCGTTGAACACGAGGACCAGGCGCTCGTAGCTGTCGCAGTCGGCCGGGAGCGCCGCATTGTCGACCAGAAACCGGACATTGGCCCGGTTCGGATTGCCCTCCTCGATCGACAGGATGATCGGCTGGTCCTGGGCGTCGGCCACATGCGAATTCGCATGCGGCAGGAACGAATCGTCGCTGTAGGTCCACAGATGCGCGTCGAGCGTCTCGGCGCGCTCCTGCGACGTCGATTGCACGACCACCCGCCAGCCGCGCTCGAGCGACTTCTCGAGCAGCGGCGGCAGCACGCTCTCCAGCGTCATGTTCTGCAGATGGTAGAACAGAACCTCGGTCATGCGCCGGCTGACACTCTATTACTTCTTGGCTTCATAGTACTCGGAGACGAGGCGCTCGAGCAGCCGGACGCCGTAGCCCGAGCCCCAGCTCTGATTGATCTCGGTCTTCGGCGCGCCCATCGCGGTGCCGGCGATGTCGAGATGCGCCCAGGGTGTGCCGTCGACGAAGCGTTGCAGGAATTGCGCCGCCGTGATCGAGCCGCCATTGCGTCCACCGGTGTTCTTCATGTCGGCGAATTGCGAGTCGATCTGCTTGTCGTATTCGGGACCGAGCGGCATCCGCCACACTTTCTCGCCGGTCTCGAGACCGACCTTGGCGAGGCGCTCGGCGAGTTCGTCATTGTTGGAGAACAGGCCGGCGTAATCGGTGCCGAGCGCGACCATGATCGCGCCGGTCAGCGTTGCGAGATCGACCATGAATTTCGGCTTGCACTTCTTGGCGACGTACCAGAGCACGTCGGCGAGCACGAGGCGCCCTTCGGCATCGGTGTTGATGATTTCGATGGTCTGGCCGGACATCGAGGTGACGATGTCGCCCGGACGCTGCGCGTTACCGTCGGGCATGTTCTCGACGAGGCCGATGGCGCCGACCGCGTTGACGCGGGCCTTGCGCGCCGCGAGCGCGTGCATTAGCCCGACCACGCAGGCCGCGCCGCCCATGTCACCCTTCATGTCCTCCATGCCGCCGGCCGACTTGATGGAGATACCGCCGGTGTCGAAGCAGACACCCTTGCCGACGAATGCGACCGGCGCCTCGCTCTTCTTGCCGCCATTCCAGCGCATGATCACGGTGCGGCTGGGCCGTACCGAGCCCTGCCCGACGCCGAGCAGCGCGCCCATGCCGAGCTTGGTCATCGCCTTGACGTCGAGCACCTCGACGGTGACGCCGAGCTTGCGCAGCTGGCTGGCGCGGCGCGCGAACTCCTCGGGGTACAGCACGTTCGGCGGCTCATTGACGAGCTCACGCGCCAGGTTCACGCCGTCGACGATGGACGAATCGGGAGCAAACGCCTTCCTGGCCGAGGCGACGTCGTCGACCGCGATCGAGACGTCGGCGCGCACGGCACCGTCCTCGCCATCCTTCTTCTTGGTCTTGTAGCGGTCGAACTTGTAGGCGCGCAGCCGGATACCGGTTGCGATCGACGCAGCCTGGCCGGCTGTCATCGCAGCATCGGGCAATTCCGCGAGGACGGTCATCGCGCCGCTGCCGGCGTTGAGCTTGCCGGCCACCACGCCGCCGAATTTGAGAAGGTCCTTCTCCTTGAGGTCGGCCGCCTTGCCGGTGCCGATCACGATCAGCCGGTCGACCTTGATTCCCTCCGGTGCCAGGATGTCGAGGGCCGCCCCGCTCTTGCCCTTGAACTGGTTGGCGGCCGCAGCTCGCTTGACGGTCTCGGCGGCAGCTCCCAGCGCCTTCCGGGTGGCGGCTCCCAGCTTCAACTGCTCGTCGCAAAAAGCCACCAGAATGCCGCGGGCGGACGCGGAGAACGGGACAAAGCCGACCTTGACGGCGTCGGACATAGGAAAATCCTCCAGAACTCAGGGTGTTGCTCGGGCCTGAGGCGGCCCTTCCGGCACGCGGGGGTGAGCATTGCGATGGCGATCCGGACCGACCCGGACCGGGCTTGCGGTCCACTATGACCTGCCGGCTGCGCCGCTGCCAAGCGCCGGAGTGGCCGGAAGGCCACAAAAGCGATTAATTAACCATAAATTAAGCGTGCCTTGGCCCGGCCATTTTGTTGACGGATCAAAGGGATGGTAGTGAGATTGTGAACAGAGAGTGAGCCGGACGAGTCCGCGGCTCGACCATAGGGGAACCCGGGTTGACGGGATTGGTCGAAAGCCGCGCGTTTGGTTGCGTGCAGGGGTCTTTGGGGGTCGTGCGGTAGCGATGGGGTCGATCGACAAGTACATCTTCAAAACGACGCTGGCGTCGTTTGCGCTTGTCCTGGTCAGCCTTACCGGCGTGATCTGGATTACGCAGGCTTTGCGCGGCATCGACCTGATGACCAGCCAGGGTCAGACCATCGTAACCTTCCTCGGCATCACCGGCCTCGTGATCCCTGCCCTGGTCCTGATCATCGCCCCGATCGCGCTGATGATCGCGATCTCGCACACGCTGAACAAGCTCGCGACCGATTCGGAAATCATCGTGATGAACGCGGCGGGCTTCTCGCCGTTCCGGCTGTTCCGGCCGTTCTTCTTCGCCACCTGCGTGGTGGCGGCGCTGGTCGCCTTCATCGGCGCCTATCTCGCCCCCGACGGCATGCGCCGAATCAAGCAGTGGGATGCCGAGATCACCGCCGACGTTCTGACCAACATCCTGCAGCCCGGCCGCTTCGCCCAGCTCGATCAGAACCTGACTATTCGCATCCGCGAGCGCCTGCCCGGCGGCGTGCTCGGCGGCGTTTTCGTCGACGACCGCCGCGATCCGCAGCAGCGCGTCACCATCGTCGCCGACCATGGCACCGTGCTGAAGAACGAGAGCGGCTCATATCTCGTGCTGGAGGACGGCAATCTCGAGCGATTCGAAGTCGGCAAGCGCGATCCGACCCTGGTGGTGTTCCAGCGCTACGCCTTCGACATGTCGAAATTCTCGCAGGGCCGCGACGTCACGCTCGGAATCCGCGAGCGCTACCTCTGGGAGCTGATGTGGCCGGACGAGAACGACCAGACTTATCAGCAGCTCTCAGGTCAGTTCTTCGCGGAGCTGCATGATCGCTTCATGGCGCCGATCTATCCGTTTGCATTCGCCGCTCTCACCTTTGCCTTCCTCGGGGCGCCGCGCACCACCCGCCAAAGCCGCAACTTCTCGATCGGCGGCTCGGTCTTCGCGGTGTTCGGCCTGCGCATGGTCGGATTCGCCTGCTCGGTCATGGCGGTGAAGACGCCGCTGGCGGCCCTCGTCCAATACCTCATGCTGTTCGCCGGCATCGGCGTCGGGATCTGGATGATCATCGGCGGCGTGGTCGTCGAACCGCCGCCGGCG
Source organism: Bradyrhizobium sp. (assembly GCA_036383375.1). Classification (GTDB taxonomy): domain Bacteria; phylum Pseudomonadota; class Alphaproteobacteria; order Rhizobiales; family Xanthobacteraceae; genus Bradyrhizobium. The sequence continues at coordinate 17,734 of DASVOL010000019.1, forward strand.
CTGATGGAAGCGATCAACCGCAACAACGAACGCATTGCGCGCCTCTTCCGGAGGCCGGCCACCGCATGAGCATGGTCACAAATACGCTCGGGCGTTATTTCGCCGGCCGCTTCGTGGTCGCGGCGGTGGGCGTGTTCGCGGGCATCTTCGTGCTGCTCGTGCTGGTCGACTACATCGAGATGGTGCGCAAGACGTCGAGCCTCGTCGGGGCCTCCGCGATCACGGTCGCCGAAACCTCGCTGTTCCGCGTGCCGCAGCTGCTTGAGAAGCTGATGCCGTTCTGCGTGCTGATCGGCGCGATGACCTGCTATCTCGCGCTGTCGAGGCGGCTCGAACTCGTGGTGGCACGCGCCGCCGGCGTCTCGGCCTGGCAATTCATCTCGCCGGCGCTGGTCAGTGCGATCGTGCTCGGCATCTTCGCGACCACCGCCTACAATCCGGTGTCGGCCAATTTGCGCGAGCTCTCCAAGCGGATGGAGGCCGAGCTGTTCGGCTCAGCGCCGGGCGGCGGCATCCAGGACGCGTCCGGCTTCTGGCTCAACCAGATCAACGACGAAGGTCAGGCGATCATCAATGCGGCCCGCAGCGAGCAGCAGGGCATTCGGCTGACCGGCCTCACGGTGTTCCGATTCGATACGGCGCTGCAGTTCAAGGAACGAATCGAGGCCCGTGAAGCGACGCTCGAAGAAGGCCGCTGGGCTTTCACGGGAGTACGCCGATACACCCTCGACAAGGCTCCGGTGGACCAGGACACCTTCTACCTGACCACCACCCTGACCCCTGCACAGGTGCGCAACAGTTTCTCCACCCCCGAAACTGTGTCCTTTTGGCAACTGCCGAACTACATCCGTTCGTCGGAGAGCTCAGGGTTCGCGACGGCTGGCTATCGCTTGCAGTATCACAAGCTTATCGCGCAGCCGTTTTTGCTGGCTGCGATGGTGATGTTGGCGGCTTCTGTGAGCCTCCGCTTCTTCCGGATGGGCGGCGTGCAGAAGATGGTTTTGAGTGGCGTGGGCGCAGGCTTTCTGCTCTACGTCCTGTCGAAAGTAACTGAAGATTTGAGCAAGGCTGAGTTGATGCATCCCATCGCTGCGGCGTGGTTGCCTGTCGTTGTGGGTAGCCTCACCGGTTTCTTAGCTTTGCTGTACCAGGAGGACGGGTAGTGGCTACCGTCGCCGCCCGCCAGTTGAGGTCGCCTGTATCCGGGCGGCGCAGTGCCCTGCGCCGTCAACGGAGCCGCATGGCCGCGTTTGGCGTTTCGATATCTGCTCTCCTTGCTGCGTTCGTCGCAGTCAGCGCGCTCGACGTCGTCGTGTCGACGCCGGCTGCCGCGCAGTCGTTCACGTACAATCCGCGTCCGCCGAAGGCGCCCCGCCCGCCGGCCAAGAATGACGGGCAGATGCTCGTTCAGGCGACCGAGGTCGACTACGACTACAACAACAGCCGCATCTCGGCCGTCGGCAACGTCCAGATGTTCTACAACGGCACCAGCGTCGAGGCCGACAAGGTCATCTACGACCAGAAGACCAAGCGTCTTCATGCCGAAGGCAACATCCGCATGACCGATGCGGAAGGCAAGATCACCTACGCCAACATCGTGGATCTCAGCGACGACTACCGCGACGGTTTCGTCGATTCGCTGCGCGTCGATACCGAAGACCAGACCCGCATGGCGGCGACCCGCGCCGATCGGTCCAGCGGCAATTACACGGTGTTCGACAACGGCGTTTATACCGCCTGCGCACCCTGTAAGGATGATCCGAAGAAGCCGCCGCTCTGGCAGGTCAAGGGCGCGCGCATCATCCATGATCAGACCGAGAAGATGCTCTATTTCGAGAACGCCCAGCTCGAATTCTTCGGCGTTCCGATGGCGTACATGCCCTACTTCTCGACGCCCGATCCGACCGTGAAGCGCAAGAGCGGCTTCCTGATGCCGGGCTTCACCACCTACACGGCATTCGGCTACGGCGTCGAAATCCCCTATTATTGGGCGATCGCGCCTGACATGGACGCGACCTTCAGTCCGCGCATCACCTCGAAGCAGGGCGTGCTGCTGCAGACCGAATTCCGCCAGCGCTTCGCGGACGGCTCCTATCAGATCCGGCTTTACGGCATCGACCAGCTCGATCGTGGCCAGTTTACCGGCCAGCCGGGCGACCGCCAGTTCCGCTGGGGCGTCGACACCAAGGGCCAGTTCGCGCTGAACGACAAATGGGTCTGGGGCTGGGACGGCGTCCTGCTGTCCGACTACTTCTTCATGTCCGATTACCGGCTCGCCCAGTACAAGGATCCGTTCGGGTCGTTCCTGTCGTTGCCGACCGAAGCGATCTCGCAGCTCTATCTGACCGGTGTCGGCAACCGCAGCTTCTTCGATGCGCGCGCGATCTACTATCTCAGCTACTCGGGTAACCAGAACCAGGTCCCGGTGGTCGCGCCCGTGATCGACTACAACAACGTGATCAACAACAACATCCTGGGCGGCGAGTTCAGCTACAAGATGAACTTCGTCAATCTGACCCGCGAAACCGCGGTGTTCGACCCGATCACGACGACCGCCAACACCAACAGCCTGTGCCTGACCACGTCGGCCGATCCGATGGCGCGCACGCCGTCGCAGTGCCTGCTGCGCGGCATGCCGGGTACCTACACCCGCCTGACGGCCGAAGCGCAGTGGCGCAAGTCCTACACCGACCCGCTCGGCCAGATCTGGACGCCGTTCGCCAGCGTCCGCGCCGATGCGATCAACGCCGACGTCTCGAATCAGCCGGGCGTTTCCAACTTCCTGCCGGTCGGCGACACCCAGACGGTCCGCCTGATGCCGACCGTCGGCCTTGAATACCGCTATCCCTTCATCAACGTGCAGCCGTGGGGCACGACCACCGTCGAGCCGATCGCGCAGGTCATCATCCGGCCCAACGAGCCCAATGCCGGCAAGCTTCCGAACGAGGACGCACAGAGCCTGGTGTTCGACACCTCGAACCTGTTCGCGGTCGACAAGTTCTCCGGCTACGACCGCGTTGAAGGCGGCAGCCGCGCCAATGTCGGCGTGCAGGCCACCACGCAGTTCGACCACGGCGGCAGCGTCAAGGGGATGTTCGGGCAGTCCTACCAGATGTTCGGGATGAACTCGTTCGCGGTCGCCGACGTCACCAACACCGGCGTCGATTCCGGCCTGCAGAACCCGCGCTCGGACTATGTCGCGAGCCTCGCCTATTCGCCCAACCGCACCTACACCTTCAGCGTCCGCTCGCGGATGGATGAAGCGACCTGGAACATCAACCGGTTCGAGGCCACGGCGAGCGCGAACTTCGACCGCTGGTCGATCGCCGTGACCTACGGCGACTATGCAGCGCAGCCGGAACTCGGCTACCTCACCCGCCGCGAGGGCATCCTCACCAGCGGTTCGGTCAAGGTGGCGTCGAACTGGGTGGTTCAGGGCGCGGCGCGCTGGGACCTTGAAGCGAACAAGATCAACCAGTATGCCGTCGGCGCGGGCTATGTGGACGACTGCTTCGTGCTGGCTGCCAACTACATCACGTCCTATACCTATCAGGCAGGCTCGCAGCCGCCCGTCCTCAGCCACGCGTTCATGTTCCAGATCGGGCTGCGGACGATCGCCCAGACCTCCACGACCAGCAGTTCGGCTGGCATGCAGTAGCGAGCGAGGGGCCTGCCAAGGACCATGTATTGGGGGCTTGAATTGGGGGCTTGTATTGCCCGCGGGCCGGTGGCCCCGGCTTGAATTGGTTTAAACGGCTGACATGACCACAATGATGACCGCTAGCCTGCCAACGCGCTGCTATCAGCTAGTGTTGAGTTCCCTGCTGGCTCTTTTCCTCCTGTTCGGGGGCGGTGCGCGACTGCACGCCCAGACCATCGCCGTGATGGTCAATGGCGAACCCATCACCAATTTCGACATCGAGCAGCGCGCTAAGCTGAACGCGCTGACCGGCGGCAAGACCCCCGATCGCAAAACCGTCCTCGACGACTTGATCGACGAGAAGCTGAAGATCAAGGAAGCCAAGAAATTCGGCGTCGATCCCACCGCCAACGATATCGAGCAGTCCTATGGCGGCATGGCGCAGCGGATGCGGCTGAACAACGACCAGCTGACCAAGGTCCTCGAGAGCAAGGGCATCCGCCCCGATACGCTCAAGCAACGCATCAGGGCCGACATGGTCTGGACCAGCCTGGTCCGCGGCCGCTTCAAGGAAAGCCTGCAGGTCGGCGAAAAGGACGTCGCCACCGCGGTCAAGGAGACCGGTGATGCTCCCGACGCCGAAGCGTTCGAATACCGGATGCAGCCGGTCGTGCTGATCGTGCCCCGCGGCTCTCCGCAATCCGAATTCGAGAACCGCCGCAAGGAAGCCGACACTCTGCGCGAGCGCGTCACGAGCTGCGAGGAAGCCAACACCTTCTTCAAGTCGATGCGCAACGCCGCGATCCGCGAGATCGTCGTCAAGACGTCGGCCGACCTGCCGCAGTCGCTGCGCGACATCCTGGACAAGACCCCGGTCGGCCACCTCACCCCTCCCGAAGTCACCAAGCAGGGCATCGAGATGGTCGCCCTCTGCGGGCGCAAGGCGACCACGGTGGACACGCCGAAAAAGCGTGAGATGCGGGACAAGATGTACGTGCAGAAGTACGAGGCGAAGTCGAAGGCCTACCTGCAGGAAGTCCGGAAAGCCGCGATGATCGAATATCCAGGCGGGCGATGATCGACTATCTTTGACGCATGGCTCAACCTCTCGCACTGACCTGCGGCGAGCCCGCAGGCATCGGCCCCGACATCACGCTCGCCGCGTGGCTGCGCCGTCGCGAACTCGATCTTCCGCCGTTCTATCTGCTCGGTGACCGCGCGTCGCTCGCCGAGCGCGCCAGGACGCTCGGACTTGCCGTCGAGTTTGCCGAGGTCAGCGCCGAGGAGGCATCCGCGGCGTTTGCAGGGGCCCTGCCCGTCGTTGCGACCGGCAAGGCGGCAACGGCGCAACCGGGCAAGCCGGACGGAACGAGTGCGGATGCCGCGCTGGCGTCGATCCGTCAGGCCGTCGCCGATGTCGCGTCGGGCAAGGCCAGCGCCGTCGTCACCAACCCGATCGCCAAGAACGTGTTGTACCGCGCCGGCTTCCGCCATCCCGGCCACACCGAATTCCTCGCCGAGCTTGCCGCCCGCAGCGGGCCCGCGCCGCAGCCGGTGATGATGCTGTGGTCGCCGGCGCTCGCCGTCGTCCCGGTGACGATCCATGTCTCGGTCCGCGAGGCGCTGGCGCAATTGTCGACCGACCTCATAGTCTCGACGGCGCGGATCGTGGTCGCCGACATGAAGGCGCGGTTCGGCCTCGCCTCGCCGCGGCTCGCCATCGCCGGCCTCAACCCGCATGCCGGCGAAGATGGCACGCTCGGCATGGAAGACGTCGAGATCGTCGCGCCCGCGGTCGAGATTCTGCGCCGCGACGGCATTGCCGCCCGAGGCCCGCTGCCGGCCGACACCATGTTCCACGCAGCGGCGCGCAAGACCTACGACTGCGCGCTCTGCATGTATCACGACCAGGCGCTGATCCCGATCAAGACCGTCGCGTTCGAGGACGCCGTCAACGTCACGCTGGGCCTGCCATTCATCCGGACGTCGCCCGATCACGGCACAGCGTTCGACATCGCCGGCACCGGCAAGGCCAATCCGTCGAGCCTGATCGCCGCACTGCGGCTCGCCGCGCGCATGGCCGCGGCATCAAGCTAAGTGAGCGCGATCGACGATCTGCCACCGCTGCGCGACATCATTCGCGAGCATTCGCTGTCGGCGCGCAAATCGCTCGGCCAGAATTTTCTGCTCGATCTCAATCTCACCGCCCGCATTGCCCGCGCCGCGGGCCCGCTGGAAGATTCCACCGTGATCGAGGTCGGACCCGGCCCCGGCGGACTGACGCGCGCGCTGCTTGCGATGGGCGCCAGGCGCGTCATCGCCATCGAGCGCGACGAGCGCGCGATCGATGCGCTCGACTACATCGTTAAGCGCTATCCCGGCCGGATCGAGATCGTGCATGGCGACGCGCAGCACTTTGACCCACGTCCCTTGCTCGACGGCGGCAAGGCCAAGATCGTCGCCAACCTGCCCTACAACATCGCAACCCAGCTCTTGGTCGACTGGCTTTCGATCGAGCCGTGGCCGCCCTGGTACGACACCATGGTGTTGATGTTCCAGCGCGAGGTCGCCGAGCGCATCGTCGCGCATGAGGACGAGGAGGCCTATGGCAGGCTCGCGGTGCTCGCCAACTGGCGCGCCGAGACCAAGATCCTATTCGACATTTCGCCCGCAGCCTTCGTGCCGCAGCCGAAGGTGACATCCTCGGTGGTACGACTGACACCGCGCGCCGCGCCGGAGCCGTGCGACCGCCGCATGCTCGAGCAGGTCGCCGCCGCCGCCTTCGGCCAGCGCCGCAAGATGCTGCGTCAGAGCCTGAAATCGCTGTCGGTCGATCCGGCACGGCTTGCTGCCGCAGCCGGGATCGACGCGACGCGGCGCGCCGAAACGATTCCGGTTGCGGGCTTTGTTGCCATGGCCAGGGAATTGGCCGATATACGGTCCACAAAATAGAACATCAGGAGAAAACGTAATGGCGCGTATGGTCCGCCAATCCCTCGTCAAGTTCGATGCACCGCTGTGCGAAACCATCGTCGACACGCCCAAGCCGCAGGGACGCGAAGTGCTGGTGCGCATCGAGCGTTGCGGCCTCTGCCATTCCGATCTCCACATCCAGGACGGCTACGCCGATCTCGGCGGCGGCAAGAAGCTCGACACCACCCGCGGCATGACGCTGCCCTTCACGCTCGGCCATGAGATCGCAGGCGTCGTCGACGA
>DASVOL010000020.1:0-3663 GCA_036383375.1 Bradyrhizobium sp.
GGCTGGACGGCCGCGGGCTGGGTCGGGTTGCGGAGCTGGCTCGGCGACGGTCCGTAGATGAACGCCGCCGCCAGCACGATGGCTGCGACCACTGCGCCCAAGAAGCCTGCCGTCGATTTTGAGCTCATGCCGATCATCCCCTCGCCTGCGCGGATTGATATCAAAAATCGGCCGACCGCAACAGGATTCGGGAACCTATTTCGCCGCGGCCCTGCGTCGGGTGAAGGCGGTCACGATGTCCTTCTGCGCCAGCTCGATCGCGCGGTTGGCCGTCGTCAGATTCGCGTCGGCATCCTGCTTGGGAAACTGCAGCGACAGGAAATCGATCAGCGACACCCGAAAATTCTGCCGCTCCGAGGGACAGACGTTGGCGATCAACGAGCTGAATTCCTGGTCGGACATCGCCTTGTTGCTGTCGCGGGGATATTCGCGGGCGAGACAATTCCAGTAGGCGTCGCGGCCCGTGATCGCGAGCTTGTGCGCATCGTCGACCTCGTCGGCCATTGCAGCAGACGATATGGCAGCGGAGGACATGATCAGGAGGGCGGTCGCAACCAGCATGCGCATGTGTTGTTCTCCATTTTGGCGCATCGTAGCGAAGAGCGACAACCACGATAAGCTCCCGCGCGGCAATCTGGCAAACTGGCCAATCACGATTATTTTGACTACTCTCGATCTCTGTTCCCCCTCCTCGCGATGAGTGCAGTCGTGGCCAAAGCTCCCACCAAGGCGACCAAGACGGACGCAGGCAACATCTATATCGGCATCGGCGGCTGGACCTTCGAGCCGTGGCGCGGGGTGTTCTATCCCGAGAAGCTGACGCAGGCGAAGGAGCTGTCCTACGCCGCCTCCAAGCTGACCTCGATCGAGATCAACGGCACCTACTACGGATCGCAGAAGCCGGAGAGCTTTCGCAAATGGGCCAGCGAAGTGCCCGATGGCTTCATCTTCTCGCTGAAGGGGCCGCGCTTTGCCACCAACCGCCGCGTGCTCGCCGAGGCCGGCGATTCGGTGAAGCGGTTCTATGATTCGGGCGTGCTGGAGCTGAAGGATCGGCTCGGGCCGGTGCTCTGGCAGTTTGCGCCGACCAAGAAGTTCGACGGCGCCGATTTCGGCAAATTCCTCGAGCTGTTGCCACGCAAGCTCGACGGCCGCGCGCTGCGCCATGTCGTCGAGGTGCGGCACGACAGCTTTTGCGTACCCGAGTTCATCGCCCTCATTCGCGAGCACCAGGTGCCGGTGGTGTTCGCCGAGCACGGCAAATATCCGGCGATCGCCGACGTCGCCAGCGACTTCGTCTATGCCCGGTTGCAGAAGGGCAATGACGAACTGAAGACCTGCTATCCGCCGAAGCAGCTCGACGCCTGGGCCAAGCGGTTTCAGGACTGGGCCGGCGGCAGCGAGCCGGACGACCTGCCGAAGGTCGACAAATCGGCGCCGAAGAAGGCCCCGCGCGACGTGTTCGCCTACGTGATCCACGAGGGCAAGGTCCGCGCGCCCGCGGGCGCGATGGAATTGATCGAACGGGTGAAGTGAGGCAGCGCCGATGGCGAAGGCGAAAAAGCTGTTCACCATCGGCTACGAGCAGACGCCGTCGAAGGCCGTACTCGACGAGCTGCAGCACGCCGGCGTCAAGCTCTTGGTCGACGTCCGCGCGGTGGCCTCCTCGCGCCGTCCCGGCTTCTCCAAGACCCAGCTCGCCGCAGGTCTCGACGAGCGCGGCATCGGCTACGTCCACCTCCGCGGCCTCGGCACGCCGAAGAGCGGCCGGGAGGCGGCGCGCAGCGGGCAATATGGCCTGCTGCACAAGATCTATTCGGCGCACCTCAAGACGGTGCAGGCCAAGGAGGAACTCGACGAGCTGTCGGCGCTGGTGAAGAAGTCCGGCCCGGTCTGCATCCTCTGCTACGAGCGCGACCACGAACACTGCCACCGCCGCTGGATCGCCGAGATCATCGAGGAGCGCGACGGCGTCAAGATCGATAATCTCGTGGCGCCGCAGGTCTAGCCTTTACCCTCCAGGCGCAACGTCCCCTCCATCATCTGCACACACGCCCCGCCGACATGTGCGGATAGGACTGCGCCATCCCGCTTGCGCACGCGGGTCAGCAGCAGGCTCGGCCGGCCCATGTCAAAACCCTGGCCGACCGTCAACTTCAGGGTGCCGTCGCGCAACGCATCGAGCGTGGCAAGCAGCGCGGCCGCGGCGACCGTGGCGCTGCCGGTCGCCGGGTCCTCGATCAGGCCGCTTGATCCCGGAAAGAACATCCGTGCCTGTAGATCGCAGGGCGCTTCGGCGACCGGGACGTCGCGCGTGTAGAAGTACGCGGAGAATGCTCCGTCGCGCGGGAAGAAGCGCGCGAACGCCGCCGCATCCGGCTTTGCCCGCCGCACCGCATCGCGCGATGCGACCTCGAAGACCAGGAACGGCGTTCCGACGCCGACCACCTGCGGTGCCTGGCGATCCGTCCTGACGTCGTCTGCCGTGAGCGAGATCAGGCTCGCGACCTCGGCGGCGGAGAACTGCGCCAGGCGCGACAGCGGCTGCGGCGCGGTCAGCTCAGTGGCAACGACCCTGCCGCCCTCTCGCGCGATATCGACCGGTACCAAACCCGCCTTCTCCTCGAACGTCAGACGCGGCTTCGGCTCCTTCGCAAGCTGCGCCAGCACGAAGGCGGTGCCGACATTGGGATGGCCGGCAAACGGCAGTTCTCGGACCGGCGTGAAGATGCGAACCTGGGCGTCGTTGGCCTTGTCCTGCGGCGGCAGCACGAAGGTCGTCTCGGAATAGTTGAACTCGGTCGCGATCGCCTGCATCTGTTCGCTCGACAGCCCTTCGGCGTCGAGCACCACGGCGAGCGGGTTGCCGCCGAAGGCGCGGTCGGTGAAAACGTCGACAGTGATATAGCGGCGCTGCATCTTGCGTGTCCTTGTGCCGGTCATTCCGATGGCGGCATCGTAACACAGCAGCAACGACGCTCTTCAGAGCACTCGGTACAATCGCGCGAGCTAGAACCGAAACAACTCGCGCGGCGATGCGAGCACGCGGGCGCGCTCATCGGCATCGCCGACCAGCTCGTCGAGGAATCTGCGATTCTTCGTGTAGCTCTGCGTCGCCTCGAACTGGGTGTGCGGCCAGTCGCTGCCCCATAGCAGCCGGTCGACGCCGAAAGCCTGGCGTAGCAGCGGATAGGCCTGCTTCGCGAACGTCTCACCGGCCGCGCCGTTGCGATAGGGCGCGGAGATCTTGACCCAGACATTTCGTGTCGCGCCAAGCTTGAGCACCGACTGGAATCCGCCATCGTCGATGCCGAGCTTCGGATCGGGCAAGGCGAAGTGATCGAGCACGACTTTCACGCCCTGGTCGAGCAGCTGTGGTGCGAGAACAGCGAGATCGCCGGCATTGCGCTGGATCTCGACCTGCCAGTCGAGCGTCCTGATTTGCGCCAGCAGCGCCGTCCACTCCGGCGACGAAAGATCAGGCAGCTTCTGGCCGACCAGTTTGAGGCGGATGCCCGCCACCCCGGCGCGATCGAGCGCACGAAGCTCATCGGCGGTAGCGGCAACGTCGACCACGGCGATACCGCGCAGGCGGCCGCCCGTCGCCTTCAGGCATTCGACCAGATAGGAATTGTCGGTGCCGAGAAAGCTCGGCTGCACCAA
>DASVOL010000021.1:0-1664 GCA_036383375.1 Bradyrhizobium sp.
TTTCGACAGCGAGCGAAGGCCCTTTGCGAACGCGGACAAGCTGAAGGCCACGGACGCTGAATACCGGGCCGCCGTGCTCGGCGTCAGCTCGCATTTCGGCAAGGTCGATGTCGACCCGGTGAAAGGAACGCTGGATTTTCATATCGCCAAGTCTTCCTTTCCCAATTGGGAAGGCACCGAGCAGGTTCGATTCTATGAGCTGAAGGCCAACGAGTTGAGCTATCGCGTGCCGCCGCGGTCGAATGGCGACACGCCGATCTCGATCTGGCGGCGCGTCGACTGATAGCCGCGGCCTCGTTTGGCGGCGCGCTGTTGCCACCCGAAAGCTCTCGTCCCTGCTTTCGCAGGGACGACAGCCAGTTTGTGGATGCAGCGCAGCCCTGTCATGCACTGTCCCGGTTGACCGCCTCGACCGCAATCGGCACGTTGTGCGCGTACTCCCGCCCCGGCGCACTTTCCTCATCCTGCATGTTCACAATCGCCTCGCTCTGGATCCCCTTCACCATCGTCGCTGCGTTCGGGCAGGTGGCGCGCAATGCGATGCAGCGGCATCTGACCGGGCCGCTCGGGACCTGGGGCGCGACCAATATCCGTTTCCTGTTCGGCCTGCCGTTCGCGGTGGTGTTCTTCGCGCTGGCGGTGCTGCTGACCGGCGACCCTGTGCCGTGGCCAGCGGCCTCGTTCTGGCCGTGGCTGTTATCGGGCGCGCTCAGCCAGATCGTCGGCACCGGCTTCATGCTGCTGGCGATGAACGACCGCTCCTTCGTGGTGACCACGGCCTATATGAAGACCGAGGCGATCCAGACCGCGATCTTCGGCTTCATCTTCCTCGGCGACCATCTGACGACATCAAAGGTGATCGCGATCGTGATCGCGACCGTCGGCGTCGTCGTCACCGCGCTGCGGCCCGGCGCGCAGAAGAGTTTTGCCGATCTGCGCCCGACCGTGCTCGGCCTCGGTGCCGCCGCGGTGTTCGCGATCTCGGCGGTGAGCTTTCGCGGCGCGATCATTGCCGTGCCCGGCGTCTCGTTCGTGACCGCGGCGTCTTACACGCTGACGTGGAGCCTGTTCGTCCAGACGCTGATCCTGTCGGTCTATCTGTTGCTGCGCGCGCCTGGCGTGCTGCGAAAAATCCTCGGCCTGTGGCGGCCCTCGATGTTCGCGGGCTTCATGGGCGCGTTCTCCTCGCAGTTCTGGTTCCTGGCGTTCGCGCTCACCGCCGCCGCCAATGTGCGGACACTGGCGCTGATCGAGGTGCTGTTCGCGCAGGGCGTGGCGTATTTCTCGCTCAAGCAGCCGTTCTCGCTGCGTGAGGTGATCGGCATCGTCCTGATCGTGATCGGCGTCGCGCTGCTGATCGCCGCGTAGTGCGCGAAAATGCTCTAACCCTTCACCGCGATCAGCACCGCGCCGGCCGAGATCAGCGCGATCCCGATCCAGCCATAGGGTGACGGGCGCTCGCCGAGGAACACGGCGCCGAACAGCGCCACCAGCACCACGCTGAGCTTGTCGATCGGCGCGACAAGTGTGGCGGGTCCAAGCTTGAGTGCGCGGAAATAGCAAATCCACGACGCGCCGGTGCCGAGCCCGGACAGCAGCAGGAACAGCCAGCTCTTGCCCGAGATCGGGCCGGCCTGGGTGAATTGCCCGGTCGCGAACAGGAT
>DASVOL010000022.1:0-2794 GCA_036383375.1 Bradyrhizobium sp.
AAACGCTTGGGATATAAGGAGGTTATGGCTGGGGACGGAAACGGAAGCCCATGGAAGGCATCATGGTGCCCAGGGGCGGGATCGAACCACCGACACTGCGATTTTCAGTCGCATGCTCTACCAACTGAGCTACCTGGGCAAACCCGCGGGGCCGAAAAGGCCGAAGCGAGCGGGCGGTTTATAGAGAGGTCGGGGCGCTGTGTCCACCCGCCTTCGCCAAAGGCTTCGGCGCGGCGGGCCCGGCCCGGGCTCTTTCCCCAACTTGTTGGGAAATCTTGGCTATTCCGGGTCCTCCGCGTCGTCATCGCGGCCGGGAACGACATAGCGGCCGCTGAGCCAGCGGTTGAGGTCGACGTCGCGGCAGCGCGACGAGCAGAACGGGAGAAAGGTCTGCTGGGCGGGCTTGCCGCAGATCGGGCACGCCCGTGAGGCGGCCGGGGGTGTTCGGGCTTGATCGGTCATGGCTGGGCCTGAGTGTACATCATCTGCCGCATGTTCCGCTGCGCTCCCTCCCCCCCTAGCGGGTAGGCCGATCGCATATGCGCCTTCGAACGCCGGCAGTTGACGGCTACTGTGCATGGGGTTGTTTTCGATATTTTGGCAGCGCGCCTCTGGGACGAGCTATCGCATCCCGCTATCGGCTCGTTCCATAGCCCGGCCATGCCGACCTGGGCAGTTGGGGTGAGGTCTCACCAGGAGCCGTTCAGGAGGAAAGAGCCCCACCCGCAAGCGGCAGAGGTGGACTGCCGGCGCTGCGCGAAAGCGGATAATTCACACCGCGACGGCGTTGAGCCAGCCGTGGCGGATCGGAAAGCCCTCGCCGCCGAGCAGGGTCACGGTCTCGTAGAGCGGCAGGCCGACGACGTTGGTGTAGGAGCCGACCATCTTGACCACGAAGGATCCGGCGATGCCTTGCACGGCATAGCCACCGGCTTTGCCGCGCCATTCGCCGGAGCCGATATAGGCCTGGATATCGTCGTCGCTGAGCCGCTTGAAGCGCACGCGGGTCTCGACCAGGCGCTGGCGGAACGCTTCGCGCGGCGTCACCACGCAGATCGCGGTGTAGACGCGGTGATTGCGGCCCGACAGCAGCCGCAGGCACTGCGCGGCCTCGTCGACCAGATTGGCCTTCGGCAGAATGCGGCGACCGACCGCGACCACGGTATCGGCGGAGATGATGAACGAGCCGCGCAGATCGTCGTCGAGCTGCACCGACTTCAGCGCCGCGTCCGCTTTCGCGCGCGCCAGGCGGTTGGCGCAGGCGCGCGGCAACTCGCCCCGCCGCGGGGTCTCGTCGACATCGGCCGGACGCAGCGCGTCGGGCTCGATGCCGGCCTGGTTGAGCAGGGCCAGCCGCCGCGGCGAACCGGAAGCAAGAACGAATTTGGGACGGCCTAGCATGCGGGCTTTTGGGCTGAATCGGGGGGACGGACGCGGGCGGAACCTATCGGATGGGGCATGGATGCACAACCTTGGAACCGGCCGCGAATCGCGCTTCCCCGTGGGCGACAAGGCCCCATAAGCACAGCTGTTTGTCAGTCTGGCGACAAGGGGCCGACCTTTCGAATCGGAACACGCCGGTCCCTGCGCTGAGCCTTACAGGTTCGCCACACCGGCCTTGGTGAAGCGGCGGCGGATGCGCAGCAACAGGCCGTCGCAGACCTCGCGATAGGCGGCGAGCTTCTGCTCGCGATTGCCGCTGGTGCCGGTCGGATCAGGGGTCGGCCAGTATTCCACCGCGGCGGCGAGCGTCCGGGTCAGATCCAGCGCCTTGTGGTGCGCCTCGGGCGACAGCGTGATGATGAGGTCGAAGTTCAGCCCCTCCCAGTCCTCGAGCTCCTCGAAGGTCTGCGGCTTGTGGCCGGAGATGTCCTGGCCGAACTCGGCCATCACGGCGACCGCGAACGGATCGAGCTCGCCCTTCTTCACGCCGGCGGAGCGGACATAGACGCCTTGCGGAAACATCTGCTGCAGCAGGCTTTCGGCCATCGGCGAGCGCACGGCGTTGTGCCCGCATGCGAACAGCACGGCCTGCGGGGAGCGCGCGCGCGGCGCTTCCATGCGATCAGGCTTTTTTCGACCGGGGTACGCCCCCGTCGTTTAGCGAAGTGAGGATGGCCGGGATCATGCGCCTTCACCCTTCCAGTGCAGCACAGTGATCAGCGTGAACAGCCGACGCGCGGTCTCGAAATCGACGCGCACCTTGCCCTTGAGCCGCTCCTGCAGGGTGCGCGAGCCCTCGTCATGGATGCCGCGGCGGCCCATGTCGATCGCCTCGATCTTGTCCGGTGTCGCGGTCCGGATCGCCTGATAGTAGCTGTCGCAGATCATGAAGTAGTCCTTCACGACGCGGCGGAACGGGGTCAGCGACAGCAGATGCGCCACCACCGGCGCGCCGTCCTCTTTCCTGATATCGAACATCAGCCGGTTGCCGGTGATGGCGATATGCAGGGTATAGGGCCCCGGCCCGGCTGCGCCTTCGGGCGCGAACAGGTTCTGCTCGACCAAATCGTAGATGGCGATCGCCCGCTCATGCTCGATGTCGGGCCCCGAACGGCCGATCGATTCCTCGTCGAGCGTCACCGCGACGATGCGATTGTTGGAATCCTCGTCGTCTGGTGGCTTGTTCATGAGAGGTTGAGGCGCAATCCGACGGAACGTGAATGGGCATCGAGACCCTCGGCCTGGCCGAGCGTCATCGCGGCGGGCCCGAGCGCACGAAGCTGATCCGGCCCGCACCGCAGGATCGAGGTTCGCTTCATGAAGTCAAGCACCCCGAGGCCGGAGGAGAACC
>DASVOL010000023.1:0-8525 GCA_036383375.1 Bradyrhizobium sp.
CGCAACGGCCGCGCATCGTCGCTGTGATCGCGGCGGGACGGCTGGTGCATCTTGCGGACGCGAGCTGCCTCGTTCATTCGCTCACACCGCGCAAAACGGTTGCGGCAGCATAGTCAGGACCTATTCTGCTGCCATGGCCAATACTCCGCGCTACGCGATCTATTATGCGCCGTCACCCGACAGCGCGCTGCACCGCTTCGGTTCGACGCTGCTCGGCTATGACGCCGTGTCGGGCGACGACCTGCCGTTTCCCGATGGCGTCGCGCCCGACTGGCGCGAGGTGACGGAGGATCCGCGCAAATACGGTTTTCACGCCACGCTGAAGGCGCCGACCGCGCTCGCCGAGAGCAAGACCGAGGCCGAGCTGCTCAACGCCTGCGCCGCCTTCGCCGGCCGCGCGCGGCGCATTCCGGTGATCGAACCTGTTGTCGATGCCATCAGCGGCTTTATTGCCGTGATCCCGGCGAACCGCTCGGATGATCTGCAACAACTTGCCGCCGAGTGCGTCACCGCGTTCGACGCATTCCGTGCCCCGCTGACGCCGGAAGATCGCGCGCGCCGCAAGCCCGAGCGGCTCACGGAGCGGCAGCGCGACTATCTCGACCGCTGGGGCTATCCTTACGTCATGGAGGAATTCCGCTTCCACATGACGCTGACGGGCCGACTGAGCGACGAGCGGCGCGGCCCGATCGTGGCGCGGCTGCGCGAGCGGTTCGCTGTGATCGACCTTGCGCGGCTTGCGATCGACCGCATCGCGTTGTTCAAGCAAGCCGACAGCGCATCGCGCCTCCGGATCATCGGCAGCTGGCCGTTGTTGCGGGCGTAACGGCGGCGCTACTCGTCCACCCGGGTCCGGGCGATGATCTCGGCGGCGCCCTTCGCGAGCAGCTCCATGCCGACGGCGCGGCCCAGCTCGCGCGGCCGGTCGGCAGGTCCGCGCCGCGTCACCTCGATGAAGCCGGCTCCGGCCTCGTCGAGCACGGAGGCGCGCAGCGTCAGCTCGTTTCCAGCGAGCGTGGCGTGGCCGGCGATCGGCGAATTGCAATGGCCGTTGAGCACCCACAACACCTCGCGCTCGGCCTCGGCGGCAAGCCGCGACGGCGCGTTGTCGATTCCGGCAAGCCGCGCCCGCGTCGCCCAGTCGGTCTCGACGCATTCGACCGCGACGATGCCCTGGCCAACCGCCGGCAGCATCTCGTCGACGGAGAAATCATACGCGATGCGCGCGGTCATGCCGATGCGCTCCAAGCCGGAGCGCGCCATGACAAGCGCATCCGCAGGTCCTACCTCGCCGCCATCGGGCAGCCGCTGCTTGGCACCGCGATCGAGTTTTGCAATTCGCGTGTCGGCAGCACCGCGGAAATGAATGACCGTCGCCTCCGGAAACAGCCTCCGCAGATAGGCGGCGCGGCGCACGGCATTGGTGCCGATCATGAAGCCCTTGCCGCGCGCGGCGCGAAACGCATCCAGCGTCAGGCCCGGCCGCAGCACGAGGCTGTCACTGGCGGCATCGCGCGCCAGCATCGCGGCGAGGACGAGACCCGGCGTCTCCTCATTGCCCGGCACGTCTTTGAGCGAATGCATCGCCGCCTGCAGCGTGCCGGCCCGCATGGCCTCGCGGATCTCGGCGACGAAGGCGCCGCCCTTGCCGCCGTGACGCAACAGCTTGCTGGTCTGGTCCTGATCGCCGCGGGTCTCGAACTTGACGATGTCGACGGCAAGGTCGCCCGCCGAGGCGCGCAGCAGCCGCGCGACCTCGTCCGTCTGCGCGAGCGCCATCGCGCTCTTGCGCGTCCCTATCCGCAAAACCTGTCCCGACACGAAAGCTCCGCTGCGTGATCATCAACGGCTGGGGATTAGAACAAAAGACCAGTCAAAACAATGGTTTTTGCCCTTGGTCGGCTGCGTTCAGGCAATCTCCTCGACCAGCGTGACGCCGGCTTCAAGCATCGCCGCGGTGGCTGACGCAAGCGAGCCGCCGAGATCGATGGCCCGGCAGCCCGGCAGCACGACCGCGGTATCGAAGCCGAGCCGCCGCGCATCGAGGGCCGAATACTGTACGCAAAAATCCGTCGCGAGCCCGGCCATCACGACGCGCCTGAGGCCGCGCTCGCGCAGATAGCCGGCGAGTCCGGTGGGGGTTGTCCGGTCGTTCTCGAAGAACGCCGAATAGGAATCGATCGCGCCGCGAAACCCCTTGCGGATCACGAGCTCGGCCCGGTCGGTTGCAAGATCGGGATGAAACGCGGCGCCCGCCGTGCCCTGGATGCAATGATCCGGCCACAGCGTCTGCGATCCATAGGGCATCGTGATCGCGGAGAACGCCGCCGCACCCGGATGCGAACTCGCAAACGAGCTGTGCCCCGCCGGATGCCAGTCCTGGGTCAGCACGATATGATCGAAGCACCCGGCGAGCCGGTTGATCACGGGCACGACGGCATCGCCATTGGCGACCGCCAGTGCGCCGCCGGGGCAGAAATCGTTCTGCACGTCGATGATCAGCAAGAGGTCGTCGGGACCGATCTTCATCACGTCCCGATCCGCAACGACGCACGCAGCTTGCGCAGGCAGGCGATCACCGACAGCGCGGTGATGCGGCCGGTCTTGGGATTCTCCGAGGGGATGTTCTCGATCATCATCGAGAACCGCGCCGAATCGGAATCGACCTCGATGCGGTGGATGTTGCGCGTCACCGTCGGATCGGCCCAGATCTCGACCCTTGTGCGGTCGGGGCCGATGCCGGCGAGCGACAGCGCCACCGCGACGTTGAGATTGGCTGGAAAGCCCTTTGCGGCGTCGCGCGCACTGCCCTCGAAGATGCGCAGCGGCTCGGTGATACCATCGATCTGGATGTCGTTCTCGACCAGATGCGGTGCACCGACGAGGCCCGCGACCGGCTTCCGCGACACCAGCCTTGCCGAATGGATGGTCCCGACCGCGGCCGCGGTCACGGCATCGAGCCCGATCAGCGCGCCGGTCGGCACGATGATCTGGCCACCATGCGCCTTGGCGAGGTCGACCAGGTCTTCGTTCTGCAACAGTGCGCCGACGCTGAGCACGACCGCGGTCTTGCCGCGCTCGACCACCGGCGCCACGATCGAGCGCACCAGCCTGCTCGGCGCGCACTCGACCACGATGTCGGCGACCTCCGCCAGCTGCTCGATCGGCACCAGCTTCGGCGCAGACTTGAGACCTTCGACCCAGCCGCGGTGCTTGTCCGGGCTGTTCGCGGACACCGCGACCAAGGTCAGGCCCTCGATGCCCTGATCGAGCGCCTTGACGACGTCGGCGCCAATTGCGCCGAGGCCGGCAACCGCAACCCGTGTCTTCGTTTTTCCGTCAGCCATCATTTCCCGCCGGCGAGCATCTTGACCAGGCGATAGAGGTACTCCTCGCCTTCGTAGAACGACTTGACAAGCACGCGCTCGTCCTTGCCATGAGCCCGGTTGTCGTCGACATCGGATCCCAGCCCGGAATGGCCGTAAGTCGGAATCCCGGCATTGCGCAGATAGCTGCCGTCGGTGGCGCCGGTGCTCATCACGGGGACGATTTCGGCATCCGGCCAGAACTCCTTCGACAGCTTCTCGACCGATCCCATGATCTCTTCGTTCAAGGGTGACGGCGGGCTCAGCACGGCCTTGCCGGTCGGGGTCACCTCGATCTGCTTGTCGGCGAGCACGCGCTCGATCGTCGCCTGAACGCCTTCGACCGGCTCGCCGGGCAGGATCCGGCAGTTCACCTTGGCGGTTGCCAGCTGCGGCAGCGCGTTGATGGCGTGGCCGCCCTCCAGCATGGTCGCGACACAGGTGGTACGGAGCTGCGCGTTGTAGCCGGGATTCTCGGACAATCGCGCCAGCGCCGCCGGATCGGGCTGCGGCGCCAGGATCGCCTTGATATCGTCGGCATGCGCCTTGTCGACCTCGGCGGTCTTGGTGAAATAGATCCGCGTGGTCTCGTTGAGATTCATCGGGAAGTCGTATTTCGACAGCCGCACCAGGCCCTCGGCGAGCCGATAGATCGCATTGTCCTTGCGCGGCAGCGATGAATGCCCGCCGCGATCCTTCACCGTGAGCAGGTAGCCGATCGAGACCTTCTCGCTGGTCTGCACGCTGTTGCGGATCGCCTTGCCGTTCTTCAGGCCGACGCCGCCGCCTTCGTTGAGCGCGAACTCGGCATCGATCAGGTCGCGGTGGTTCTTGATCAGCCACTGCATGCCGAGAGCGTTGGAATCGAGGATCTCCTCGTCGGTCTCGAGCGCGACGATGATGTCGCGGTCAGGCTTGTAGCCTTCCTTCTTGTAGCGGATCAGGTTGGTGATGAAGGCGGACGCCATGTATTTGTCGTCGCCCGAGCCGCGGCCGTAGAAATAGCCGTCCTGCTCGGTGAGCTTGAACGGATCGACCGACCAGTCCTCGCGATTGGCGGGAACGACGTCGATATGGGCAACCAACAGGATCGGCTTGCGCGCGCCGGAGCCGTGCAGCCGCGCCACCAGATTGCCCTTGTGCGGCGCGGGCGAGAACACGTGCACGTCGCTCTCGGGGAAGCCCGCCGCGCGCAGCCGTGCGCCCATCGCCTCCGCCGCCTTCTGGGTATCGCCGGTCGCGGTGGTCGTGTTGATCTCGACCAGCTCCTGGTAGATGCCGCGGGCAAATTGCTGCTGCTCGGTCAGTCCCTGCGCGCCGGCGCCGGACGCGAGCAGGACCGGCGCGACCGCTGCCGCGAGCTGCAGCGATCGAACCATGTTTCGGGCCTTGTGCGACATCGTGCTCTCCCAGAATTCCACCACCTGATCGGGGATGAATTCAGACAGGCGGCACGCGCTTTGGCAAGACGCCGAGCCCCTCAATTTCCGCGCGCATGCTCCGCGCTTTCGCGCCCGCTATTTGGAGTCCTTATTTGGTGTCCTCACTTGGCGTCCTTGGCCGCAATCACCTCGATCTCGACCAGGAATCCTGGATTGGCGAGCGCGGCGACGCCGACCACCGAGCGCGCCGGCAGATTCGGCTGGCTGCCGCCGAAGAACTGGGTGTAGCCCTCCATGAAGGCCTTGAAGTCCATCGGCGCAGCGGTGCTGTGCACCAGGAACACCTGCATCTTGACGACGTCGCCCATCCCGAGCCCCTGGCCTTCCAGAATGGCCTTGATGCGGTTGAACACACCGACGGTCTGGGTCTTGGTGTCGCCATAGGCCTGCGGGCTCGACGGATCGGCATCCTTGTTGACGACCGGCGGCACCTGGCCGCTGACATAGACCGTCGTGGTGTTGCCGGTGACGGTCACGGCCTGCGCGATCGGGAACGTCGAATTGGGAATCGGATGCCTGACCACGTCAGCCGAGGCGACGGTCGCCATCGCCGACAGCGCGGCGCCCAACACGATACCGGTGAATTTCATCAAACTCTCCTCGAGGTGGTTAGCGGCGGGCGTCCTGAACGTCCTTGGTCGTCACCGCGTCCTGATAATTGTTGCCGAAGTGCGTCCGCAGATAATTCACAACGGCGGCGACCTGACCATCGGTCATCATGTCGCCGAACGCCGGCATGCCGCGTCGGCCGTTGACGACGAGGTAGATCGGATAGCTGCCGGATTCGAGATTCTTGTTGCCGGCGAGCGACGGATAGCTGCCGGCACCGCTCGCGCCCGAAGCATCCGGCATGTGGCAGCCCTGGCAGACATTGCCGAACAGCTCTTCGCCGGTCATCTCCACGAAACGGTAGCCCGAAGAGAAGGTGCGCTTGCCCGCCCCGCTGTCCTGACCAAGCGCCGCGGTCGCCGACAGCAGCGCCAGCGCCGCGATCACCGATGTTCCTGCCCGCACCATCATGTCTTCACCACGCGTTCGTGCAATCGGGTAGTGGCATCGAGCGCGGACAGGATGGCGCCCTCCTGCCAGGCCGGCAGCTGCGAGGCGTGCTCGCCCGCCAGCGCGATACGGCCGTCGATCTGGCAGAGATTGCGGTAATGCTGCGCGCGCCCGGCTTCGGTCCATTCCCCGGCGCAGCCGAGCGTGAACGGCACCCGGTGCCATGCCACCGCGACGCCGTTCTCGAACTCGCTCTTGTACTGCGGATGGATCTTGGCGCCGAACTCGACCGCGCTGGCGACCCGCTCGGCCGGCGTCATCGCGGTGAACTCGAAGGAATTGGCGCCCTCATACAAATAGGCGCCGAGCAGGACACCGCGACCGCCGCGGTTGAAGCCATAGTTCGGATAGCCGATATTCCGGATCGGCAGGTCGGTGTAGCTGATGCCGCCGTAGATCGCCTCGTCCTCCTCCCAGAACCGCCGCTTGAACTGCAGCCCGACCTTCACCGAGGCGGCGTAGGGCAAGGAATCGATTGCATTCTTCATCGGTCCGCCGACATCGACCGGCAGCTGGCTCAGGATCGGCAGCGGGATGGTGCAGATGCACCAGTCGGCAGTCGCCTGCTGCACCGCGGAGGGACTGGCGGTGTCGACATAGCTCACCGTGACGCCGGAGCCGTTCTGCTGGATCTGTGTCACCTTGGCGTTATAGCGGATGAGATCGCCGACCTCGCGCACGAAGGCCTTGCCGATCATGTCCATGCCGCCGACCGGCTGGAACAAGGTGGTCTGGAAATCGTAGCGCGCAAAGCTCTGCAGATACCGCCACATCCGCGACCGCAGCAGTTCCTGGAGCGAGATCGGGTCGCTGGGCAACGGATCGCCCATCAGGCCGCCACCGGGATCGCGTGCAAAACCGCGGAACTCGGCGGAGCCGAGATTGGCATTGTACTTGTAGTCGCGATCCAGCGCGCCCCAGTCGCGCAGCGCCTGCAGCAGGATCTCCCGGTCTTCCTTGCTGACGAGCTCGTCGAGCTTGCCCTGTTGCGTGACTTTCCCGAGCAGCTCCGAGACCTGGCCCTGGAAGTCCGCCTTGATGCTGCGAAAGCGCTGCGGCTTGCCGTCGAATGCGCGCGTCGCGTGCAGATAGGCATTGTGGTTGAGCTGGATGAAGGGTTCCAGCGTCACGTTGAGCCGGCGGCAGTAGTCGAGCAGCGCGCGATGATGATAGGGAATCCGCCACGGGCCGGGATTGAGATAGAGCCCCTGCTCGAACTGGCAGGTCTGCTTGAAGCCGCCGAGCTCGGTAAAGCTGTCGCCGCCGCGGATCGTCCAGTTGCGGCCGCCGGCGCGGTTGTTGAATTCGAGGATCTGGACCTTGTAGCCGGCCTTGCGCAGTTCCAGCGCCGCCGTCATGCCGGCAAGCCCCGCGCCGAGAATCAGCACCGAAGCGCCCTTCACGTCGCCGGTGAGCTTGAGCGGCCCCTTGTAGGCGGACTCGGATGCGAAACCGAGGCTCGTCATCGCCTGATACATCGCCGAACTGCCGGCGATGGTCCCGATCAGCGCCAGCAAATCCCGCCGCCTGATCACAGATTGGTTCTGCACCCGCGTCCACCCAGCCGCTGATTTCGATGGCGAAGGGAAACGGTTGACGCGACCCGTGTCAAGGAACGCCGCACGATTCCGGATGGACCCACACGCGCTTTTGATGCGTCACGCAACCGATGCATCACACGACGCGCTCGCGATGCACGCGCCGGCAATCCATCTCGAAGTCGAGCCCGACCACCGGCGGCCGGTCGAAATGCCAGGTCAAGCCGTTGCGAAGCGCGCCACGCCGGCCGAGCTCGCTTTCCAGCACCGGATAAGCATCATGCACGGTGTAGAGCTGCACTGCGGTGGTGTCGCGCCAGGACGCGCCGAACGCGCTCATCCGGCGTTCCATCTCGTTAGCCACGAATTTCGCCTTCGCCAGGATGCCGGCCGGGCTGGTATCGCCGAGCGCTATGGTGTGATCGCGATAATTGGCCTTGCCCTCGACCGACTCGCCGCTGCCGGCGACGACGAAGCTCGTCGGCGCGTCGTTCGCCGCGGGCACCGTGTAGCAGAAGGCGTGGAACGACGGCTCCGCGGGCGGATCGAGCTTTGGACAGACATTGCTGCGCGCCACCGGATTGACGCCGTCGCGCATTACGCCCCAGGCGATCAGCGTCTTGATGTAGATTTCGTTGAACGCCTTGAACCCGTCCTCGGTGAACGGCGCCGGCGAGCGCAGTTCGCAGGCAGCGAACGCGGTCAGCGGACGGCCGGCGTCCCTGATGATATCCGCAATCCGCTCAAAACCCGCGCTCAAGGGTACCGGTTCGGTGAACCTGACGCGCGCGATGGCATAGCCGGGCAGCGCACCGACGCCGCAGGAATACTGACTGACGCCGGGCATGAAGCGGTAGCCGCCGTCGGGAAACTCGATGGTGTGCGTCATGGTGCCTCTGCTGGATGCTGGATGCGGTCGTTGCGATAGTTCGCGGTCGAGGATATGCGCGATTGGAGATACCAAGCAACGCGGTGTCATCACCCGCTTTCTGTTTAGTCCGGGGACATGGCTGACACCTGTTCGGACACATCACTGACAGGTTGGATGTTGGTCAAGTCGATTGATGCGACCTGCCAGCTGGCGAAGAAGATGCCGTAATGGCCATCGCGATCGAGCGGAC
>DASVOL010000024.1:0-2961 GCA_036383375.1 Bradyrhizobium sp.
ACAGTGCGTCCGGCAACGCAACTCTGTGGTTATGGGTCCCTGCTCCCGTGCGCAATTGCGCACTAGGCAGGGACGACGGTTGTGGGTGTGGCGCCGCGGTTGCGTCATACGAACACGCGGCACTGCGAACGGCGAATGCCGCTGTTAAATCGGCTTGCCGGTATACGGCATCGACGCGGTGAGGCCGCCGTCGACCGGGATGGCCTGGCCGTTGACGTAAGACGCCTCGTCGCTTGCCAGGAACAATCCCATCGCGGCGAGTTCGTGCGGCTGACCGGGGCGCTTCAGCGGATTGAGCTGGCCGATCTTGTCCTGGGTGCCGCGCTCCTTGGCGCGATCGAACACCGGCTTGGTCATGCCGGTCTCGATCAGGCCCGGGCAGACCGCGTTGATGCGCACGCCGGTGCCGGAGAGCGAGTAGGCGGTGGTCTGCACCAGGCTGATGACGCCGGCCTTGCTTGCGCCGTAGGGATGTCCGCTGGCGCCGGACTTCAGGCCCGCGACGGATGCGGTGCAGACGATCGAGCCGGAACCCTGCTTGGTCATGTGCGGGATCGAATGCTTGATCGCGAGGAACGGCCCGATCAGATTGACGCGCAGCACTTCCTGCCAATGTTCCGGGGTCTGGTCGGCGAGCGGCACGAGCCCGCCGCTGACGCCGGCATTGGCCCAGATCGCATCGAGCTTGCCGTATTTCGAAACCGCCTTCTCGATGAAGGCCTTCACGTCGCTCTCCGAGCCGGCGTCGGCGATGACGGCTTCGACGGTCCCGCCGGCATCGCGCACCAGCTTGGCGGTCTCGTTGACACCATCGGTGCGATCGACCGCGATCAGCTTGGCGCCTTCCTTGGTGAACAGCAGCGAAGCGGCGCGGCCGATGCCGCTTCCAGCGCCGGTGATGATGACGGATTTGCCTTCGAGGCGGCTCATGGCTTTTCTCCCTGCTTACATGGTTAGTGCGAGTGATCCTTGGCGCGTCTGCCGCGCGACGGAATTCAAACAAAATTTCAAACGTCCGAAGCACTTGAGACGATGTGCGGCGTGACGTACAGCGACGGGGGACAGTATTGAAGGGCCCATCCGATGTCCAATCCAGAGAAGCCTAACGTGACGGTGACGCGGTGGTGGTGGGTTCGCCACGCGCCAGTGCGCAGCGACGGTGGCAACATCTACGGGCAGGAGGACATCGACTGCGACACCGGTGATGTCGAAGTATTCGAGGCGGTCGCAAAGATGCTGCCGCGCGATGCGGTGTGGTATTCGAGCAATCTGAAGCGCACGCACAAGACCGCGGAAGCGATCTGGGCCGCAGGCTTTCCGAAGCCGGCCAACATGACGCAGGAACGCGACTTCGCCGAACAGCATCTCGGCCGCTGGCAGGGCATGAACCGCGCCGCGCTGCTCGCGAGCCAGCCTCCCGGCAGAAGCTGGTTTGCCGACGTCAACGAGCCGGCGCCCGACGGCGAGAGCTTCATGGATCTCTACACGCGGGTCTGCCGCACCATCGTGCGGATCACAGCGGCGGAGCCGGGCAAGAACATCATCGCGGTCGGCCATGGTGGCGTGATCCGGGCCGCGGTCGGTCTTGCGCTCGGCGGCCAGCCGGACCGAGGCCTGTCGTTCGACATCGACAATGTCTCGGTGACGCGGCTCGATCACATCGCAGGCATCGGCCTGTCGACCTGGCGGCTGCCGATGGTGAATCAGCAGCCCTGGATCGCCGATCCGCGCCACGCCGCGATGCATCAACCGTCCGGACCTGAAGTCCGGCCGGCGAGCAAGCTTGCGTGATTGCCGCTATCGCAACACCGGAACGCTGCCTAAGCTCAACCGCAGAATTCAAACACTTCACACCTGGGAGAGAAACATGACCTTGTTCGACATGAAGGGAAAAGTCGCCGTCATCACCGGTTCGACGCGCGGCATCGGGCTCGCCATCGCCGAGCGCATGGCCGAGCACGGCGCCAAGGTCGTGATCTCCTCGCGCAAGGCCGACGTCTGCGAGCAAGTCGCGGGCGACATCAACGGCAAGTTCGGCAAGGGCACTGCGGTCGCGATCGCCGCCAATATCTCGTCGAAGGAAAACCTGCAGAACCTGGTCGACGAGAGCAATCGCGCCTTCGGCAAGATCGACGTGCTGGTCTGCAACGCGGCGTCGAACCCGTATTACGGTCCGCTTGCCGGCATCTCCGACGATCAGTTCCGCAAGATCCTCGACAACAACATCGTCGCCAACAACTGGCTGATCTCGATGGTGGTGCCCCAGATGATCGAGCGCAAGGACGGCTCCATCATCATCGTGTCCTCGATCGGGGGCCTTAAGGGCTCGACCGTGCTCGGCGCCAACGCGATCTCGAAGGCCGCCGACATGCAACTCGCGCGCAACCTCGCCTGCGAATATGGCAAGCACAATATCCGCGTGAACTGCATCGCGCCCGGCCTGATCAAGACTGATTTCGCCAAGGCGCTGTGGGACAATCCGGACACGTTGAAGGCCTCGACCGCGCGCTCGCCGCTGCTGCGCATCGGTGTGCCTGACGAGATCGCGGGCGCCGCAGTGTTGATGGGCTCGCGCGCCGGCGACTTCCTCACCGGCCAGACCATCGTGATCGACGGCGGCGCGACGATCAGCTGACGCGCTCTGTTGGTGCGCAGAGCGCGCGACACACTCAAGGTGTCATCACCCGCGAAAGCGGGTGATCCAGTATTCCAGAGGCAGTCATTATTGAGCCGAGGCGCTGCGGCGTACTGGATGCCCCGCCTGCGCGGGGCATGACAGTGTTGGATGTCGAGGGAGGCGTGCGCGCCTCACTCCACCGCCGCATACACGCCGTTGCGCACCAGCGAGCGGGTATATTCGCGCTGGCCCGGACCCTGCATCATGAAGACCGCGATCAGGTCTTCGCTCGGATCGATCCAGAAGAACGTGCCGGCCATGCCGCTCCAGAAATATTGGCCGAC
>DASVOL010000025.1:0-7728 GCA_036383375.1 Bradyrhizobium sp.
GCTCGATCGCGATGGCCATTACGGCATCTTCTTCGCCAGCTGGCAGGTCGCATCAATCGACTTGACCAACATCCAACCTGTCAGTGATGTGTCCGAACAGGTGTCAGCCATGTCCCCGGACTAAACAGAAAGCGGGTGATCCAGTACGCCGCGGCCTCTCGGCTCAAGCACAGCTGTCTCTGGAATACTGGATCGCCCGGTCGAGCCGGGCGACGACAGTGTTGGGTGGGTTGGAAGCGGTGCGCTCTACGCCGCTTCGGATGCAGCAGTCTCGCTTTCGGTGTCCACCGTGAACAGATCGGGCTCGGCCGCGACCGGGAAATGCTTCAGCCGCGCGGCGACGACCGGTGCGAAGAAGCTCCGGTGATGGCTGCTGGGGCCGAGCCGGTCCAACGCCTCGAGGTGCTCGGGGACGCCATAACCCTTGTGCTGCTCGAATCCGTAGCCGGGGCAGTCCAGCGCCAGCGCGCACATCAGGCGGTCGCGCGTCACCTTGGCGATGATCGAGGCCGCGGCGATCGAGGCCACGATGCCGTCACCGCCGATCACGGCGTCGCAGTCGCAGGGCGTGGCGAGCTTGTCGCGGCCGTCGACGAAGACGTGCTGCGGCATTTCGGGCAACGCATGGACGGCACGCGCCAGCGCCCACAGCGAGGCGCGCAATATATTGTCGCGGTCGATTCGCGCCGGCGAGGCCACCGCGACCGAGAACGCTGCGGTGGCGCAGATCTCCTCGAACAGTTCCTCGCGGCGCTCGGCGGTCAGCCGCTTGGAATCGTCGAGCCCCTTGGGAACGCGGTTGGGGTCGAGCACCACCGCGGCGGCGACCACGGGCCCGGCCAACGGACCGCGCCCGGCCTCGTCGCAGCCGGCGACCGGCCAGACGCCGCGCTTGATCAGCGCGCGCTCGCGCCGGAAGCTCGGCCGCTTCACCGCGATCACGCGCTTGCCCGGCCCGGCTGATTTGGCCGGCGCCTTTTTCGACGTGGTCTTTGACGCACTTTTGGACTTGTCCCGAATCATGCGGGGATGGTGATCAAGCCGGCTCCGCGGCGCAACCGGGAACCCGGCGCCCTTCCCCGTTATTCAATTCGGCTCGCTCTAATCGGGAATAGACACCCGCCTGTTGTCGAGAACCTCGAAACCCGGCGCGCGCACCACTTCCCAGGCGTGGCCGTCGGGATCACCGAAATAGCCGCAATAACCGCCATAGCTGGTCGGTTGCGCGGCCTTGAGCAGTTTGGCGCCTTTCGACAGCGCGAATGCCATCACGCGATCGACCTCGGCATCGTCGTTGCAGTTCCAGGCAATCGCAACGCCATGGAATGCTGAAGGCCGCGGCTGATCGGGCAGTCCGGCGTCGGCGGCGAGCAGATGCCACGGGAACAGCCCGAGCACGCTGCCGCCGGTGTCGAAGAAGGCAACCTCCTCGCCGGTCGCGCGCATCTTTCTGGTGAAGCCGAGCGATTCGTAGAAGGCGATGCTGGCGCGCATGTCGCTGACGCCGAGCGTGAGGACGGTGAAGCGGGCAGTCGGGGCGTTACTCATGGTGGCACTCACTGTTTTGACTTCTTCTTGTAGCCCGGATGGAGCGAAGCGTACTCCGGCAAACTCTAACCGTTGAGACAGGTCCCAGATTTCGCGGAGCCTGTCATCGGGCGCGCGTTCGCGCGACCCGTTGGCTTCATCCGGGCTATGCGCCTCCATCTAGAACAAGCTCAGCTGCTCCCCGCTGCGCTTCGGCTTGGCGAAGTGATCCGTGGTCAGCTTGGTGCGGCGCTTGTTGAGACCGAGCTTTTCGCAGGCGATCTCGAAGCGGCGGCCGATCATCCAGGCCATCGGGCCGGTGCCCTTCATCCTGGTGCCCCATTGCGAGTCGTAGTCGCGGCCGCCGCGCATGTCGCGGATCAGCGTGAAGACATGGCGGTAGCGGTCGGGATAGTTCGCCATCAGCCATTCGCGGAACAGATCGCGGACCTCGAGCGGCAGCCGCAGCAGCACGTAGCTCGCCTCCCTGGCGCCGGCATGGGCTGCGGCATCGAGGATGCGCTCGATCTCGGAATCGTTCAGCGCCGGGATCACGGGCGCGACCATCACAGTGGTCGGGATGCCGGCATCGGCGAGCCGCTTGATCGCCTCGAGCCGCTTAGACGGTGTCGAGGCCCGCGGCTCCATGGTGCGGGCAAGCTTCGGGTCGAGCGTCGTCACCGAGAGCGCGACCTTGGCGAGATTGCGCTTGGCCATCCGCGCCAGGATGTCGATGTCGCGGGTCACGAGCGCCGACTTGGTCACGATTCCGACCGGATGGCCGGCGCGCTCCAGCACCTCGAGGATGCCGCGCATGATTTTGCGGTCACGCTCGATCGGCTGATAGGGATCGGTGTTGGTGCCGATCGCGATCATGCGCGCCTCGTAGTCGGGCGCCGCGAGCTCCTTCTCGAGCAGCGCCGGCGCATCCGGCTTGGCGAACAGTTTCGATTCGAAGTCGAGCCCCGGCGACAGGCCGAGATAGGCGTGGGTCGGCCGCGCGAAGCAATAGACGCAGCCATGCTCGCAGCCGCGATAGGGATTGATCGAGCGGTCGAAGCCGATATCGGGCGAGTCGTTGCGGGTGATCACCTTGCGCGAGGTGTCGAGCGCCACGCTGGTCGAAAACGGCGGCAGGTCTTCGAGGCTCTGCCAGCCGTCGTCGAAGGCAACCCGCGCCTCGGCCTCGTAGCGGCCACTGGCGTTGGACTGCGCGCCGCGGCCGCGCCGCCGCTCGCGCTCGATCGCGACCGCAAGCTCGGGAAAAGGGGCAGGAACAGGTGAAGGTGCACCCGCCGGGTTATCGGAGGGCGCCGTTACCGGCGGGTGCTTGAGGGCATGAGAGGATGCTCGGCTCATGTTTTGAAGCTAACACAGCTTGAGAACAAATCAAGAACATGAACTGAGAAAATCCACAAAGTGATGGCGTAAAAATCTGCAGGCGAAAAGGCTGCTTTGAATATGACAAGGTGATAACACGGCCTGAGTTTCTCCATTGCTTGAGCCATCGAAGCCTCAAAGTTCATGCTGAGCGTGATCATTCCTACCGACGGGGTCGAACGCACCGCTGTCGCAACGCTGGCCGCGCTGGTGCCGGGTGCGGCCGCCGGCGTCATCCGCGAGGTGCTGCTGGTCGACCGCACCAACAGCGATGTGATGGAACGCGTTGCCGACATCGCCGGCTGTGGCTTCCTGCGATTCGAGGGCACCCGCGCCGCGGCGCTCGCGGCAGGCGCGCGGCAGGCGCGATCGCCCTGGCTGATGTTCCTGCATCCGGGCGCGGTGCTCGACGCCGGCTGGATCGAGGAGACCACCCAGTTCATCCAGATGGTGGCGGCGAGCGGCAAGGACCGCGCCGGCATCTTCCGCTACGCCCGCGCGCCCTACACCGACCCCGGTCTGCGCGACGGCCTCAAATTCGTCGCCCGGATGATCACCGGGCCCTCGGCCGAACAGGGCCTTCTGATCGCACGCGAGCATTATGAGCGGATCGGCGGCTACCGCCCGGACGCCCGCCGCTCCGAGGCGCGCCTGCTGCGCCGGCTCGGTCGCTCCTCCCGCACCATGCTGCGCAGCCGGATCATGGTGGCGTAAGCCATAATTCCAGCAAATCGGACACCGGTTCGCGCGAAGGAAACGCGTCAGAAAGCGCTTGCGATTTATTTGATTCCGTCAAATAATATGTTTGATGAAATCAAATTCCCATGACACCGCCCTCGAGAGCCAGGTTGCCGCGGTCCGCGGCTTCAGCCGGTTCTACACCCGCAAGCTCGGCATCATCGAGCCGAAGCTCTTGCACTCGACATTCACGCTGCAGGAAGCGCGGATCATCTACGAGCTCGCGCATCGTACCGATTGCACCGCGACCGATCTGGTGCGCGATCTCGACCTCGATGCCGGCTTCGTCAGCCGCACGCTGGCGGCGCTGCAACGCCGCCAGATCGTGACGCGCAGACCGTCAAAGGCCGACAAGCGCGTCAACGAGGTGACGCTCACCGCCAAGGGCCGCACGGCCGCCGCCGATCTCGACCGCCGCTCGCGCAGCGAGGTCGGGGCGCTCTTGAAGCAGATGGACGGCGACCGCCGCGCAGCGGTGGTGCGCGCGATGGGCACGATCGAGCAGTCGCTGGAGCCGCCGGCCGAGAAGCCGGTCGGTTTCCTGCTGCGCAGCCATCGCGTCGGCGACATCGGCTGGGTGATCTCGCAACAGGGGCGCGCCTACGCGGAAGAATATGGCTGGGACATCAGCTATGAGGCATTGGTCGCCGAGATCTGCGCGCAGTTTCTGCGATCGTTCGATCCGGCCCGCGAGCATTGCTGGATCGCGGAGGTCGACGGCGAACCGGTCGGCTCGGTCTTCCTGGTCAACGGCGGCAACGGGGTCGCCAAGCTGCGGCTGCTGGCGGTGGAGGAGAAGGCGCGCGGGCTCGGCGTCGGCCGCGCACTGGTCGAGCAATGCATCCGCTCCGCACGCGAGATGGGCTACAAGAAGATGACGCTGTGGACCCAGAGCATTTTGGTCGCCGCGCGCGGTATCTATGCGCGCGCCGGCTTTGAGCGAGTCAAGGAAGAGAAGCACCATAGCTTTGGCGTCGACCTGGTCGGGGAGACCTGGGAGCTGGAGCTTTAAGCATCACACCCCGAAATGACGTGGGACGACGGCTACACGCTCGCGCCCTTGGCCTTCGGGCGGCGCAGATGTTCATCCAGCCGCGGCATGATCTCGACGAAATTGCAGGGCCGGGTGCGGTAATCGAGCTGCGCGGCCAGGATGCCGTCCCAGCCGTCGCGGCAGGCGCCGGGCGAACCGGGCAGGCAGAAGATGAAGGTCGCGCCGGCCACACCCGCGGTGGCGCGGCTCTGGATCGTCGATGCCCCGATCTTGGCGTGGCTCAGCATGTGGAAGGCGATCGAAAAGCCGTCCATCCGCTTCTCGAACAGCGGCTCGACCGCCTCCGGCGTCACGTCGCGGCCGGTAAAGCCGGTGCCGCCGGTGGTGATGACGGCATCGACGCCGGGATCGGCGATCCAGCGCCGGATCACGGCTCTGATAGCCTCGACATCGTCGGTGACGATCTCGCGTGCCGCCAGCTTATGGCCGGCCGCGGTCAGCCGGTCGGCCAGCGTGGTGCCCGATTTGTCATCCGCCAGCGAGCGGGTGTCGGAAATCGTCAGCACCGCGATGTTGAGCGGGACGAAGGTTTTGGATTCGTCGATCGAAGACATCGTGTACCTCTTTCCCACTCCACAGCCGTCATCCTGAGGTGCGAGCGGAGCGAGCCTCGAAGGATGGGCCGCAGGCTCCGTCATCCTTCGAGGCTCGCCGAAGAGGCGAGCACCTCAGGATGACGCTTGCGGCACACGGCTACAAGCTACCCGCCACCGAACGTGTTGCAGGCCTGCACCGTGCCCTGCTGGTAGCCGGTCATGAACCACTGCTTGCGCTGCGCGGCGGAGCCGTGGGTGAAGGAATCAGGCACCACCCTGCCCGTCGCCTGCCGTTGCAGCGTGTCGTCGCCGATCGCGTTTGCCGTGGTCAGCGCGGCGTCGATGTCGCCGGCCTCGAGGAAGCCCGGCCGCTTCTTCTCCTCGCGGTTGACCCAGACCCCGGATAGACAATCGGCCTGCAACTCGACCTTGACCTGAAGCGCGTTGGCCTCGGCCTTGCTGCCCGCCTGCTGCTGCAGCCGGTTCACCCGCGGAATGATGCCGAGCAAGTTCTGGATGTGATGGCCGGCCTCATGCGCGATGATATAGGCCGCGGTGAATTTGCAGGCGTTGCCCGAGCAGCCGCGGAAGCGCGTCTCGACCTCGCGGAAGAAACCGGTGTCGAGGAAGATGGTCTTGTCCGGCGGGCAGTAGAACGGTCCCATCGCCGACTGCGCCATACCGCAGCGGCCGCCATTGGTGGCGTTGCGGAACAGCACGATCTTCGGACCCTGGTAAGACTGACCGCTGGCCTGGAAGATTTCGCTCCAGCGATCGTCGATTTCACCCAGGATGCCGGCGATCATGCTGCCCATCTCGTCGGTCGGTGCGCCGCGCTTGGCCTGCCCGCCCGACGACTGCCGATCGGTCTGGTAGGTCGGCGCCTGGCCGCCGCCGGTGAGAATCTCGGCGCCGCCGATCAGGATGCGCGGATCGATGCCGAAGGCATAGCCGAGCAGGCCGAGCACGATGACCGTTCCGATGCCGAGCCCGCCACCGCCGCCCATCGGAATCCCGAAGCCGCCACCACCGCCGCCGCCTCCGCTGTCGTCGCGACGGTCTTCGATGTCGTCGCTGCGGCGGAAATCATCATAGCGCATGGCGGTTTCCCTTCATTCCAGTCGGCGCCCCAATGCGGGACACACCAACCTAAAATTTCCATTCTGTTAATCAATATCCTGCCCGGCAAAAATTGCCTAGTCGTTAGACGCGCATCCGTCACGCCGCGAACACTGCAAGCAGTGGCCAATTTACCGGCCGAATCGTGCCGGTTTGATGATCCGCAAAATTTTTCGTCGAACGCGCTGATGTTGCAGCACAACGCAAACGACACTGCGCCATGCCGCGCAAAAGATGCTGCAATCTTTTGCATGAACATTTCCAATTAAGTCGATTTTTACTTTGCCGGGTCAATGTGACGCCAGTCGGTTGTTTAGTCCCGCGTCGCCGACAGCGTCGCCTGAGTCAGAGTTCTTGAGTCATGGTAGTGTCGCGTCGCGGGGCGTCTGCAAGGGCGCCCCGCACTAAATTTGAGAGTGCCCCGTCGAGCCACATCGTCATTGGCGATTGCGTGGCCGAGTTGTCGAAGCTTCAGGCCGGCTCGGTCGACCTGGTCTTCGCCGATCCTCCCTACAATCTGCAGCTCAAGGGCGATCTCAAACGCCCCGACGAGTCGCATGTCGATGCCGTCAACGACGACTGGGACAAGTTCTCGTCGTTCGCTGCCTATGACGATTTCACCCGCGCCTGGCTGCTGGCCTGCCGCCGCGTGATGAAGCCGTCGGCAACGCTGTGGGTGATCGGCTCCTATCACAATATCTTCCGCGTCGGCGCGATCATGCAGGACCTCGGCTTCTGGCTCCTGAACGATATCGTGTGGCGCAAGTCCAATCCGATGCCGAATTTCCGCGGCCGCCGCTTCACCAACGCGCACGAGACCATGATCTGGGCCGCGCGCGACGAGAAGGCCAAGGGTTACACCTTCAATTACGAAGCGCTGAAGGCGTCCAACGAGGACGTGCAGGCGCGCTCCGACTGGCTGATCCCGCTGTGCACCGGCGAGGAACGCCTCAAAGGCGACGACGGCAAGAAGGTCCATCCGACGCAGAAGCCCGAGCAACTGCTCGCCCGCGTGCTGCTGTCGTCGTCAAAGCCCGGCGATCTCGTGATCGATCCGTTCAACGGCACCGGAACGACGGGCGCGGTCGCCAAACGGCTCGGCCGCAACTATATCGGCTTCGAGCGCGACCGGACCTATGCGGCCGCCGCCGAAGCCCGCATCGCCGCCATCGAGCCGCTGCCGGCCGAGACCTTGGCCCCGTTCATGACCGCGCGCGAGGCGCCGCGGGTGGCATTCTCCGAGTTGATCGAACGCGGCATGATCGTCCCCGGCGCCAAACTCGTCGATGCCAAGAAGCGCCATGGCGCCCTGGTGCGCGCCGACGGCGCCATCATGCTCGGCGACAAGGTCGGCTCGATCCACCGCATCGGCGC
>DASVOL010000026.1:0-6981 GCA_036383375.1 Bradyrhizobium sp.
CAGGAGCGACCAGGAGATCGACCTGATGATGACCGACCACGTGATGCCCGGCATGACCGGCCTCGAACTCGCCGCGGCCTCGCGCGAGTTGCGCCCGCATCTCGTCGTGCTGCTCGCCACCGGCTATGCCGAGCTGCCCGATGGCACTCAGGTCGACTTGCCGCGGCTAGCCAAGCCCTACCACCAGGATCAGCTGCGCGAGCGGCTCGATCAGCTGCTGGGGCAGGGGGCAGGGCAGCACGCTGCCGCCAGCGCCGACAGTCTCGCTGCGCCATCCACCTTGTCACCGTCACCCTGAGGTGCGAGCGAAGCGAGCCTCGAAGGGCGACGGCCCGGCTGTCGCCACGATAGGCCGAGACGCATGCTGAAATATCCGGGCCGCGCATCCTTCGAGGCGCGCGAGAGCGCGCACCTCAGGATGACGGGACCAACAATGGTCTCGTGCGAGCGCCTTACCCCACCATGCGGTCGCGGCCGGACCAGAAGCGCGCTTTCAGCACTTTCTTGTCGACCTTGCCGACGCCGGTCATCGGCAGTTCCTTGACGAACTGGATCTGCTTCGGCGCGTGCGCCGAGCCCTTCTTTGCCTTGACGAGGCCGATCAGCTCGTCGGCGTTCGGCGTCGAGCCTTCGCGCGCCACCACGACGGCGGTGACGGCCTCGCCCCATTTGTCGTCGGGCACGCCGACCACGGCGACCATCGCAACGTCGGCATGCTGCGACAGCACATCCTCGACCTCGCGCGGAAAGATGTTGAAGCCGCCGGAGACGATCATGTCCTTCTTGCGGTCGAGGATGAACATGTAGCCGCGCTCGTCCTTGCGGGCGATGTCGCCGGTGTGCAGCCAGCCGCTCTTCAGCGTCTCGGCCGTGATATCGGGACGCTTCCAGTATTCCGCCATCACATGCGTGGCGCGCACGCAGATCTCGCCGGCCTCGCCGGTCGCGACCTCCTGGTCGTCCTGATCGAGGATCTTCACCTGGCAGGCGGTGATCGGGAAACCGCAGGACAGGAACAGCTCCGGCGTCTTCGGGTCATGGTCCGCCTTGCGCAGCACCGACACCGGATAGCATTCGGTCTGGCCGTAGAGCTGCGAGAACACCGGGCCGATGCGCTCGATGCCTTCGACCAGCCGGCTCGGCGACATCGCGGAGGCGCCGTAGAGCAACAGCTCGAGCGAGGAGAGGTCGGTCTTGGGCAGCGCGGGATGGTCCAGCATCACATAGATCATGGTCGGCACGAACAGCGTGAAGTTGATCTTCTCGCGCGCGATGGTGGTGAACACGGCGTCCGGATCGAATCCCTTCAGCATGTGCACGGTGCCGCCACGCATCAGCGTCGGCAACACTTTTGTGCCGGCGACATGGCTGATCGGCGCCACCGTGAGATAGCGCGGTGTCTCGGGAATCTCGAAGTCGGCGAGGATCGCAGCGGCGAAGCCGCCATATTCGCGATGATAGCGCAGCGCGCCCTTGGATTTTCCCGTCGTGCCGCCGGTGTAGTTTAAAGTCGAGATGTCGTCCTCGCGGGCGAAGTTCTTCGCGGTCGCGCTGCCGGCATCCTCGACCACCTGCAACAGGTCGGCGCCGTAATCCGCCGGGCCGAGTGTGAACACGGTCTTCAGGCCGGCGGCCTTGGCGGCGAGCTCGCCGCCGCGATCACGAAACGTGATGCCGTCGACGATCAGCATCTCGGCCTCGGAATCCTCGATCTGGAACAGCTGGTCGTCGAGCGAGCCGAGCGGATGCAGCCAGGTGATGGCAAGCCGTGACAATTGCGCGGCGACGCCGGCGCACCAGCTGTCGGCACGGTTGGCAGTGAGCATCGCGACGCGGGTGCCCGGCGCAAAGCCGAGCCGCATGAACACGCTCTGCATCCGTCCGATCAGATCGGTCGCGCCCTGATAGCTGAGCGAGCCGCCCGGCCATGCGAAGGCCGTGCGCGACGGATAGCGCGCCAGTGCGCGCAAGGTCTGCTCGCACACCGCCGGAAATGCATAGAGCGGATTGCTCATCTGGTGGTCTCCTCCCGCTTTGTCTTTGGCCTCTTGCGTGCCAATGTTGGCGCAACGCTAACACAATGATGCAGGGAAGAAACAACTTGTCCGCTGATCTTCTCACGCGTTTTCGCGATCGCCTTCGGTTGCCTCTGATTGCCGCGCCGATGTTTCTGGTGTCGGGCGTCGAGCTGGTGGTAGCCGCCTGCCGTAACGGCGTGATCGGCTCGTTTCCGACGGTGAATTGCCGTGAGACGGAACAGCTTGATGCATGGCTTGGCGACATCGCGCGCCGCCTGCAGGCGCATGCCGATGCAAGCGGCCGCGCGGCGGCGCCAATCTGTCCGAACCTGATCGTGCATCGCTCCAACACGCGGCTGGTGCAGGATCTCGCGGTGCTGTTGCGGCACAAGCCCGAGCTCGTAATCACCTCGGTCGGCTCGCCCGCGCCGGTGCTCGCACCGCTGCACGACGCCGGCGCGCTTGTGTTCGCCGACGTCGCCTCGATCCGTCATGCCGAGCGCGCGGCAGCAGCCGGCGCCGACGGGCTCGTGCTGCTCACCGCGGGTGCCGGCGGGCAGACCGGCTGGCTCAACCCGTTCGTGTTCGTCCGCGCGGTGCGCGCATTCTTCGACGGCCCGATCGTGCTGGCCGGCGGCATCAGCGATGGTCACGCGCTGCGCGCCGCTGAGGCGCTCGGCTGCGACCTCGCCTATATGGGCACCAAGTTCATCGCGACGCGCGAGAGCATGGCGGACGCGAGGTACAAGCAGATGCTGGTCGAGGCGACCGCCGACGACATCCTGCTCACGACGGCGTTCACCGGCTTGCAGACCAACATGCTGCGGCCATCGATCGAAGCCGCCGGCCTCGATCCCGATGACTTGCCGGCGCGCGGCGCGATCGACATCGGCAAGGACATCGACATCGGCGCCCGCGAAAGCCGGCCCAAGCGCTGGCGCGATATCTGGAGCGGCGGTCACTCCACCTCAGGGGTGACCGGGGTGCTTGGCGTCGACGAACTCGTGGCCCAGACGATCGCGGAGTACGAGGCGGCGAGCGCGCGGGTGCGGCTCACCTGATCCATCAAGTCCCGCCTGTCCGCTTAACGCGGCATTAACCATGCCAGTCCCAACTATGCGCCACGGGATGGTCCGCCGCCGCGGCTGGCCGCCCGGCAGTTGTGGGAATGCGACATGGCTTTTGAGGCGCTCGCCAAGACCCCGGCATCGCTCGACGATCTCCGGAACCGCGTGTTCTACGCCCTGCAGCGGCATCCGCTGTGCCGTCAGGTCGAATTCGATATCGTCAGCACGCCGCGCACCCGCCGCACCAACTGGACCGTCAGCCTGCACTCGGTCCAGCCCGGTGCCCTCTGGACGGCGCATGAGATCGTGGCCGACATCCAGGAAGCCTATGAGCTTGACGCTGCGGCCTGATTTTCGGGCCGTTTCGGGACGATTTCACCTATTTGGCGCTGTCACGGCACGCTAGCGCCGCATTTCGCGCGCAGTTTGCGGCAACACCGGCCGGGAATGGAGTAGTTTTTGACCAGAGCCATCACCCTCGCCGCGCTGACCTGCCTCCTCCTCGCCGGCGCCGCGATCACAGCCATTTTGGGCCGTGACAGCCTGCCGGCGGCGCAGGCCGACATTGGTCCGGTCGCCAATCGCGCCGGCAAGCAGGACAAGCTTGCGGTCACGACGCTGGCGACCGCCGCCTTCGAGGCGCCGCGGCCGGCCGAGCCTCCCGCCAGTCCATCGCCGCTCCTGCTGCGGGCGCAAGCCGCGATCCCGGGCGCGACCGATACCGTGCGCCAGGCTTATGCCTCCGCCGAGCCTGCCGATATCGGCCTTCCGACAATCACCGACCCTGTCGTTGCGGCCCAGCCGCAGATCGCCGAGCCCGCCGCACCTGCGCAGACCGCCCCCGCCGCGCCGAAGCCCAGGGCTGCCGCCAAGCCGGCGCAGAAGACCTACGCGCTGCTCAGCGACGCGCAGATCGCCGGCATCAAGGACCGCCTGAAGCTGTCGTCGTCGCAGGAGTATTACTGGCCGGCGGTTGAGACTGCGCTGCGCGCCGTCGCGCGCAAGATCCACGCCAAGCGCCAGGGCGATCCCGCTTCGGGCACCATCCCGATCGATCCCGACTCCGAGGAAGTCCAGCAGCTGAAGTCGGCGGCGATGCCGCTGCTGTTCCAGCTCCGCGAGGATCAGAAGAACGAGGTCCGCTCGCTGGCCCGCCTGATCGGCCTCGAACGCGTCGCCTCGATGATCTGAGCGCAGGGATCGGCCGGGCCGAACCTGCGGCCGTCCTGTCACAGGATCGAATCGAGGTTTTCCAGGCATTCGTGGTAGCGCTGGAGCAGATCGTCCTATCGCTTGGTGTTGAAGTCACCGTCGAGGTCCACGACTGCGTTGTACGACGGTTCATTGGTGTGGATGAAGATCAGGCAGTCGGCCTTCGCCGTCGATCATCCATTGCAGCCATTCCGCGCTGCAGGGAATTTCCTCGCGGACAAGGCATTCCACCGAGCGTTGACCGTCCAGGCTGCTGAGATATCCGAGCCGCGCTTTCAAGAGACGCGCGAGACATCTGTCTTCGGCGCGATGGCTGATGAATCATTTGGCATGGCAAGATCCGACCCGCATGAATTTGATGCGACGGCCGGCCGCGTCTCGTCGGCCGCATGCCGCGGCCGCATGTTCTGCCGCGGATAGAATGATAGCTCGTCTCTGAAATCTGCGATCGCCTGGCGCGAAAAAGAAAAGCCGCCTGCCAGTGATGTATCTCACTATACCTTAGGGTGTACCATGTGCAAGATTCCCAGGGAACCGGCGCGCGATGCTTGTCGTGCTCCGGAGCGGACTGGCTAAAACTTTTCGAAACTCGGCCGATGTGTCGATGTGGGCGCATCGCTTCATTTTCATGGCCCAGGCGCGGTTCGCGCGCCCGGATGCACGACCAATTGAGCCTTCGACCGTGATCGGTCGGCCGTATCGAGATCAGCGAAAGTCATAGTCGGGGGGCAGTCATGCCGAAGACCAAGCAGCAGCATCTTGATCGCGACGACGGACCAAAGCGGATATTGGCGCTCGACGGCGGCGGCATCCGCGGCATTCTGACGCTCGAATACCTGGCCGTGATTGAGAC
Organism: Bradyrhizobium sp.; assembly: GCA_036383375.1. Taxonomy (GTDB): domain Bacteria; phylum Pseudomonadota; class Alphaproteobacteria; order Rhizobiales; family Xanthobacteraceae; genus Bradyrhizobium. The sequence continues at coordinate 5,151 of DASVOL010000026.1, forward strand.
GCAGTTGCGCGAGCGGTACAAGAACAACGATCTGCTGCTGTGCGACTACTTCGATCTGATCGGCGGCACTTCGACCGGATCGATCATCGCGGCCGGGCTTGCCTGCGGTATGACCGTGGATGCCCTGAAGAAGCTCTATCGCTCGATCGGCGCCGACATCTTTCAGGAGTCATTCTGGCGGCGGGGGCTACTGGCGCCGAAATTCGATTCCGACGCCTTGCAGCACGCGCTCGATGCGCAACTCGGCGCCGATACCGTGCTCGGCGGCGATCGCATCCGCACCGGCCTGATGATCATGACCAAGCGCCTCGACACCGGCAGTCCCTGGCCGCTGCACAATCATCCGGACGCGACCTTTGCCAGGCAGGACGGCGCGTTGCGGCTGACCGAGGTGGTGCGCGCCAGCACCGCTGCGCCAACCTATTTCAAACCGGAGGAGATCACGATCTCGGCGCGCAACGGCAACACGGTCAACGGCGCCTTTGTCGACGGCGGCGTGAGCCCGTTCAACGATCCGGCTCTGCAACTCCTGATGCTTGCGGCACTCCACGGCCACGGCTTTCGTTGGCATACCGGCAAGGACAAGCTGCTGCTGATCTCGGCGGGCACCGGCGTATTCAAGGCAACGTATTCGACCGAGCAGATCGTCCGCATGCCGGCGGCGGAGCAGGGCGTGCGATCGCTGCAATCGCTCATGGACGATTGCAGCCGGCACAATCACGGCATGCTGCAATGGCTGACCAACTGCCTGACGCCATGGCCGATCGATCGCGCAGTGACGGACATGATCGCGGACAGCCAGAACGGGCCGCAACTCGCGACCTATGCGCGCTTCAACGTGCTGCTGGAAACGGCTTGGCTGAAGGGGGAGCTCGGCATCGATCGGACGCCGGACGCGCTCGCGAAGATCGCAGCGATGGACGACCCGAGGAACATGGACGAACTCGCCGGGATCGGACAGCTCGCTGCGAAGGAGCAGGTCAAGCCGGAACATTTCCCACACGCCTTCGATCTCGCGTAGTGCCGCGCGGAGCGGCGCCACAACACGCGGATCCCGGCTTCGACAAGGAATTCGCCTTCAGTTAAGTTCGCCACCTGGACGCAATGATCCAATCATCAGTCGAGGTGTCGCGATGGCCACGGAACAAGACGCCAAATCACCGAACACGGTGGTTCTCTTCAGCGGTCACATGATCGATGCGCCAGATCGAAAAACACCACGCTTTCCACCGGGCAAGGAGCTCGCGGCCGCCGCTGCGATTGCCGACGCACTTGCGAAGATCGGTGTCACCAAAGGTGATCTCGCCATTTGCGGCGGCGCCTGCGGCGGCGACCTGTTGTTCGCCGAAGCTGCGCTCGCGCAGGACATGCGGCTTGAGATCTATATTCCGTTCGATGAACCGACGTTCCTTGCCGGTTCGGTGGATTTCGCCGGCGGCAATTGGCGCGCGCGCTATTTCGCCGCGAAATCGAAGGCCACGCTCCATGTCATGCCCGACGAACTGGGGCCGCTGCCGGCCGGCGAAAACGCCTACGAGCGCGACAATCAATGGATGCTGGAGCGGGCCGCCCGGTTTGGCGACAAGAAGCTCGCCTTTGTCTGCCTGTGGAACGGCGAAGGTGGCGATGGACCCGGCGGCGCCAAGCACCTGATGGACGAGGCCGGGCGCAAGACGACGTGGGTTTACTGGCTGGATACGAGAAAATTATGGGACTAGGAGATTTCGAAAATGCCGTCGTGTTTCATGATCATGCCTTACGGTCGTAAACCGACCCAGGCCGACCCCAAGTCTGGTCCGGCCGAGATCGATTTCAACGCGCTGTGGGATCG
>DASVOL010000027.1:0-2031 GCA_036383375.1 Bradyrhizobium sp.
TCGGGCTCGTCCGGTGTCTTCAGCCGCGCCCGAACCGACGGCTCGGCGAGCTTGAGGATCTCGGTGCGGGCGTTGAGCAGCACGATATCCTCGAACGGAACGCCGGCGCCCTCGGCGATGCCATGCATCTCCTCGATATAGGTCGGCTCGAACGCCTCGATGACCGGAAGATAGTCGCGCACCAGTTCGGCGACGCCGGCGGCGTCGAGCGAGAGCTCCTTGAGCTGCGAGAAGTAGTGCGAGGTGCCCTTGCGGATGCGATCGGCCGCCTGTCGGCCATACTGTTTGCCGCGCTCATGCGGCGGACCGGAAATCTCGATCAGAGGAAAAGGTTCGACCATGGTTTGCGCCAACTTCCTTTTGCGTTTCCACAAAGGCTAATGTATTTTGTAAGTACATGAAACAAAAATCTGCGCCCATTGCGAAGGCAGCCCCGAGCCGCCTGCAACGCGAACTGTCCGCGGGCATCCTGGAACTGATCCGGGCGGAAAAACTCGCGCCCGGCACGCGACTTGCGGAGGTGGCGCTGGCGGAACGGCTGCAGGTTTCGCGCACGCCGGTGCGCGCGGCGCTGAAATTGTTGGCAGGCCGCCGCCTGATCCGGGTCGGCGCGAGCCGCGGCTACTTCGTGACGGACACGGTGCCGCCGGCGCCGAAGACTGCCGGCAAGCCAACGCCTGCAGATACCGACCGGCTGTTCGTTGCGATCGCACGCGACCGGCGCAGCGGCCGCCTTCCGGTCGATGTCTCCGAGCGCGACCTGATGCAGCGCTACGGCGCCTCGCGTCCGGTGGTGCAGCGCGTACTGGCCAAGCTTGCCGAGGTCGCAGCGGTGCAGCGCAAGCCCGGGCACGGCTGGCGATTTCAGCCGATCATCGCCGACGCGCAGGCGCGGGCCGAAAGTTACCGCTACCGTATCCTGATCGAGCCGGCCGGCCTTCTGGAGCCGGACTTCCGGCTCGATCCCGCCTGGGCCGCCGAGATGCGCGAACGCCACGAGGAGACGCTGAGGCAGCCGTGGAAGGAGACGGCGAGCATCGCGCTCTACGAGATGAACGCCGCGTTTCACGAGGGATTGGCCGCCGCCTCCCGAAACCGCTTCCTGCTGGTTGCCGTGCAGCAGCAGAACCGGCTGCGCCGCTTTGCCAACTACGACTGGGTCTTCGGATATGAGCGCGTGGTGGTGAACTGCCGCGAGCATCTCGCGATCCTCGACCGGCTCGAGGCCGGCGCGCGCGAGGCCGCGGCCCAATTATTGCGCCGTCACCTCGAACGCGCAGCCAAGCTGAAGACGATCGAGATGGCCGACGCCCGTAACAACAACAGCAAGTAGCAGGAGGCCTCCATGCATTCACCGCACGCCGCGGCAACCAACACGCCCCTCACCCGCGAGGCGATGGAGCCGTTCTGGATGCCGATGACGCCCAATCGACAGTTCAAGTCCAACCCGCGGCTGTTCACCGGCGCCGAGGGCATGCACTACATCACCCAGGACGGCCGGCGCATTCTCGACGGCATGGCGGGGCTTTGGTGCGTCAACGCCGGACACGGCCAGAAGCGGATCGTCGAGGCGATCCAGGCGCAGGCCGCGAAGCTCGATTTCGTGTCCTCGTTCCAGATGAGCCACCCGGCCGCATTCGAGCTCGCCGGACGCATCACCGAGATCACGCCTGAAGGCCTCGACCATGTGTTCTTCACCAATTCGGGCTCGGAATCGGTCGACACCGCGCTCAAGATCGCGCGCGGCTATCACCGCGCCCGCGGCGAAGCCAGCCGCATCCGCTTCATCTCGCGCGCCAAGGCCTATCACGGCATGGGCTGGGGCGGCTTGTCGGTGAGCGGCCTGTATCGTCACCGCCGCGATTTCGGCCCGCTGCTGCCCGAGATCGACCATCTGGCGCTGCCCCACGATCCCGAGCACACCGCATTCTCGCGCGGGCAGCCGGCATGGGGCGCGCATTTCGCTGACGAGCTGGACAAGCTCCTGCTGATCCACGACCCCTCGACCGTCGCGGCTGTGATCGTCGAGCC
>DASVOL010000028.1:0-10486 GCA_036383375.1 Bradyrhizobium sp.
ACGCGGGGACGCCGCGCCGTCCATGCTGGCCCCGACAGCCCAAGTCTGATAATCGACCCGCAACGCGCTCGTAGCTCAGCTGGATAGAGCATCGGATTTCGATTCCGAGGGTCGGGAGTTCGAATCTCTCCGAGCGCGCCATTCGGCGCACCACCCAAATCGATTGGACTTGCCTGGCTTCCTGCCACGCCCGGCGTCGCTGGAACCGGGCCGATTAACGCTCCTCTGAGATGCGCTTTCCTTCCACTTGACGCTGTTGGGCGCCTAGGTGATAGGCTACCGCCATTTCAGGCGGCCATTTTGAATGCGCGATTTATTTGGACTGACTCAGCTGTTGCTGGCGGTTTTGATCTTCGTGCCTTTCGAGCGACTGTTCGCCGCGAGGCCTCAGAAGATTTTCAGGCGTGGCCTGCTGACCGACATGGCCTTCCTGTTCATCAACGCCGGGCTGGTGCTGGCCGGCGTGATCGCCATCATGACTGCGGCCATTCTGGTCAATCAATCGATCCTGCCCGCGGCGGTGACGCAGACGATCGGCGATCTTCCGTATCTGGCCCAAGTGCCTCTTGTGATCCTGATCGCCGACCTCGGCGTCTACTGGACGCACCGGATCCTGCACGTCGTGCCCGCCATGTGGCAGATCCATTCCGTTCACCACGCGGTCGAGGAACTGGATTGGCTCGCCGCGATTCACCAGCACCCGCTCGATGTGATGTTCATGAAGGCCGGCGCGCTGTTTCCACTTTACGCGCTCGGCTTCTCCACCGAAGCGATCGCGACTTACCTGCTCGTCTACTACTGGCAGGCCTGGCTGGTTCACGCCAATGTCCGCCTGAACTATGGACCGCTGCGCCACGTCCTGGTGTCGCCGGAATTTCATCACTGGCATCACAGCAGCGACACGGCAGCCAGGGACAAGAACTTCGCCGGGCTGTTCGCGTTCTACGATGTGCTGTTCGGGAGCGCCTACCTTCCAAAGGGGCAGGATCCGAAGGCATTCGGCGTCGATCATCCAATGCCCTCCAGCTATCTGGCGCTGCTGGCCTACCCGTTTGTTGCGTGGGCCTCGAGGCGCAGGCGCGACGATCCGTCAGCCACCCAACATCACATGTCGAAGGTTGGAGAGCCTGCACAGCCGCGCCAAGGCGCGCCGCTGAGCTAGCTGCGCAAGCTCTTCTCACCGAACCAGCGCCGGCAGGCGCGGCTGAAGCTCGTGGCGTCGGTGTAGCCGAGCGCGGCCGCCATCTCGTCGCGCGACTGTGAATCGGCTGCGAGCATTGTCCGGGCGCGCTCACGCAGCACGCCGTCGAGCAGCGGCCGGTAGGCGCAGCCCGCCTCCGCCAGCCGCCGCACCAGCGTCCGCCGCGAGGTGCCGACGAGGCGCGCGGCTTCCTCCTCGCCGAGCCGCTGCGGCAGCCGCGCCGCAATCAGGCTCTCGACCATCCGCGCCAGGGCCGCGGTGTCGGAGCGCGGCTTCTCGATTTCCTCGAGCGCTTCGATCGCCTTGGCGTGCAATTCCGGATCGGCAAACGGCGAAGGCCGCGCGCACAACGCCTTCGGCACGTCGAAGATGAAGGCGGCTGCGTTGAACTTCACCGCGCAGGAATAATGCTGCATCAGCCGCTCCGCACCCGCCGGCGGCGGCCAGGGAAACTGCAAGGTCGCCTGGTCGATCGCATCCTCGAGCAGCTGCGCATAGACTGCGTGCACATTGAGGCTGACCGCCAGCGCCACGGCGCGCCACAGCGCGCCGTCCATGGCGACCGCAGGCGAGATTTCAATCTGGATCGAGCGCGGCGTTGTGTGCAGCCGGTTGCGGATGAAAGGCGCGCGGGTCGACCCGAAGCGCGCGCCGGTGTTGAGCGCATCAGCAATGGTCGGCGCCGTCCTGGTCGCGACGTCGAGCGCGCCTTGCAACGATGTCGACCAGACCGCCGCGGCCGACAGCGGCCACAGCTCGCCATGCCGGCGGGTGATGTTGGCGGCGAGGATTACCAGCGACGACACCGGCATGTGAGTGCCGGGCTGGTCGAGCACGTCCTGCTGGATTGCCGTGCCCTGCAGCAGCTCGTCGCGTTCGCCGCGCGTCTTGCCAAACGCCCGCACCAGCGCCCGCGCATAGCTGACGGATACCGGCGTGCGAAGGGCATCGGCCTCCGATCCCTGCATTGCCTTGGCGCCCTCCCTCGCGAACGTCCAGCCGCTTGGCGCAAAATGCCACAAAATTGGCCTGTTGGGAACTGGCGGCGCAGGCCCGCCTCGCGGCATCCTCAGGGCAACAACGGCGAACGCCGCCTCGACAAGAGATGCTGGAGGGAATGCGATGATCTTCACGGGCACCAATGCCGCTGGCGAAACGATCACCTACCGGGACGGCAAGCGCTATCTGTGGATGCTCTCGTTCATCCCGCCGCTGATCCCGCTATTGTCCTACTGGCTCTTCCTGCGGACGCACAATCCGCTGGTGACGCTGATTCCGTTCGTCTTCATCTTCATCCTGATCCCGCTGCTCGATGTCCTGTTCGGCGAAGACACCCACAACCCGCCGGCGGAAGTGGTCGCCGCGATGGAGGCCGATCCCTATTACCTGCGGCTGGCGCGCATCACCGTGGTGTTTCCCTGGATCAACTACGTTGCCCTGATCGCCTTCTTCGGCACGCAGGAGCTGCCGTGGTGGTCCTATGTCGCTTTGCTGCTCGGCGTCGGCACCATCAATGGCGGTGCGCTGTTGATTGGGCACGAGCTTGGCCACAAGGCTGACCGGCTCAACATCTTGTTCGGCACGCTCGCCAACTGCGCGGTCGGTTACGCTCATTTCCGCGTCGAGCATAATCGCGGCCATCACACCTGGGTCGCGACCCCCGAGGATCCCGCCAGCGCGCGGTTCGGTGAATCGATCTATGCGTTCGCCACCCGCGAGCTGCCGGGCGCCTTCAAGCGCGGCTGGCGCAATGAGGCCGAGCGGCTGACCCGGCGCGGCGAGCCGGTCTGGTCCGTCAACAACGAAATCCTGCAGGGCTTTGCGCTGACGCTCGTCGTCGCGGCCATTCTGATTGCGCTGTTCGGCTGGAAGGTCGCGCCGTTCATCGTCGCGCATCATTTCCTCGGCTGGTACGCGCTGACCCAGGCCAACTATGTCGAGCACTACGGCCTGCTGCGCGAGAAGCTGCCGAACGGCCGCTACCAGGCGGTCGAGCCGCGCCACTCCTGGAATACCAACCACATCGTCTCGAACCTGATGACGTTCCATCTGCAACGTCATTCCGATCACCACGCCAACCCGATGCGCCCCTACCAGTCGCTGCGCGATTTCGACGACATCCCGCGGCTGCCGAACGGCTACACCGGCATGTTCGGGCTGGCCGCGATCCCGCCGCTCTGGTTCCGCGTGATGGACCCGAAGACATTGGCGTGGGCCGGCGGCGACAAGAGCAAGCTCAATCTGGGCGACCGGCCAGCGAATGCGTGATTGCAGGTGTCGCCCGGCCTGCGAGCAGGTCGGGCGATCGTCGTCAATACGCGCGATGCGTGGTCATCGCGAGACGTAGCCTGCGGCTAACGGCTTGAAGCGATAGATCAGATACGGGGCCTTGTTCTCGCCCTTACCGCCATGGAACATCGCGGCCGCGGAGATCTGCGACGCCGACACGTACATGTAGCCGTCCGCGGACGCCGTGATCCCGTCAGGCCAGACCATCTCGGCATCGCTCAGATAGGTGCGATACTTGCGATCGGTCCCGACGATGCCTACCGACTTGCTCTCGACCGCGGTGAGATAGAGATTGCCGGCATAATCGATCGAAAGCCCGCCATTGTTGGGCTTGTCGGAATAGCGCTCGACCTTGGCACTGAGCTCGGCCGGCGTCAGCTTCTCGTCATTCAGATCGGCGACGCGCACGCGGTAGATCGAGCGGCCGCTGAGCGGCGCGAAATAGAGCCATTCCGACCTGACATCCATGGTGATGCCGTCGCAACCGACCTTGATGATGGACGGCTTGCCGTCCTTGCCCGACACGGTGAGATCCCTGCCGTCCACGGTGATCGGCAGATCCTCGGGAATCGTCGAGCGGTCGCCGTCAAGCACGCGCCTGGCGCGCCCGGTATCCATATCGATGACGATGATCGCGGCATGCGATCCGTCGCCGCCGGGGCCGATATTCTCGTCCGCGATGTAGAACTTGCGATGCTTCTGATCGATCACGATGTCCTGCGGCTGCGAGCCCGGTCGCGTCACCGGATCGGGCATGTAGTAGATGCGCTCGAGCTTGTCGCTGCGGGTATTCCATCCGACCAGTTTTGGCGTGATGTTGGTGCGGAATCCCATATCGATGATCCACACCACGCCATTCTCGTCCGACCTGAGCCCGAGCACGTTGTCGAGATACTGGTCGGTGCCTTTCCGCGGCGTATTCCACTCTGCGCTCGGAAATGGCTGCGACGTCGTCGGCGACGTCAGTCTGGCCACCCTAATCTCGGGGCTGAAGAACGGGTGATGGCTGAAGATGAGCTGGTTATCCGGCGTGATGGCGATGTTGCCGACCGACTCCGGCAACCGCGCCACGATCTCGGCATGGACCGCCTCATCCGCACGCGCGCTCGATAGCATCACGCTCGCCGTCATCGCGGCGATCAATAGAATCCCTCGCTTCACGCGGGTCCCCTCCCTGTTATCGTTGATATGTCCTGCGCGCCGGACCGGCCTTGATCGGCAAGGTTCGGCTTTGCGGGATCGACGTTGCGCGCTAATTTGGGTGCTGACAATTACGCACAGGAATGTCCGGTAGTATCAGGGAGTGAACCATGAAGGAGCTTGATGCGAAGAGCTACGACTGTGCGGTCGGTTGCCCCGTCGAGGCGACGCTCGATCTGATCGACGGCAAGTGGAAAGCCGTGATCCTCTATCACCTGCTCGGCGACACCATCCGCTTCAACGAACTCGGGCGGCGGCTGTCGCGGATTTCGCAGCGCATGCTGACGCGGCAACTTCGCGAGCTCGAAACCGCCGACCTGATCCACCGCGAGATCTATCCGGAGGTGCCGCTGCGCGTCGAATATTCGCTGACGCCGCTCGGGCGTTCGCTCGAGCCCGTGATCCGGTCGCTGTGGAGCTGGGGCAACTCGTACCTCGAGACGCGCAGCCCCTCGCCGCGTGCAGTCAACGGTGCGCCTGCTTCGGCGCGGCGCGCCAGTTAGGGCAACAGCTCAGGCTTGCCGCCGCTTCATCGCGCCGATGCCGAGGAACGAGCCGTTGACGGACGGATACTGGCTGATGAATTCGAACGCATCGAAGCCAGGTGCTTCAAATTCCTTCAGCGCCTTCCACAGCAGCGTCGTATCGGGACAGGCCTGGGAGTGGATGTCGTGATGCACGACGATGCTGGCGTGAGAGCGCACCAGCAGGTGATCCTGCAGCGCGCCGCGCAGGCTGTGATCGCCGTCGATGAAGACGAAATCGGGTTTCAGCCGGTCGACATGGGCCGCGACCAGCGGCGATGTTGAAAAGTCCTGTATGTAGACCGGCTCGATGGACGCCTGCTCCTGCAGCAGATCGAAATAGGTCGAGATGAAGGGCGTCGGCGCGATCGGATCGAGTGCGATTACGGTCTTGAGATCGGCGCCGCTGTGCCTCAGCCACTCCGTAACCAGGATGAACATGCCGCCCCAGCGGCAGCCGATTTCCATGTAGGAGGAAATGCCGGACGCGTTGCCCGCGAGCCAGGCCAGATACGGCGCGAGCTGGCTCGGATATTGCCAGAGGTGGAGGCCCCTGCCGAAATATGGCGCAAGTTCCGGCGGCTGCTCACGCAGAAGCTCGTCGTTGAGGCCAAGCGCCGGGATGAATTCCCGTTCGAGGAAGTCCACGTCCAGCCGCTGAGTCGGGGTCAATGCCGCGATGGTGCCGATCGCCTCACGAACGAACGGCGCAAGATCGGCGAAACGCTGGTACCGGTCGGCTGGAGCAAACTGGGCGTTGAGCATCGGCGCAATCACACGGACGGCTGGAGGGACACGCGGAGACCCCGGTCGTCGCGCCTCCGATGATTGAACGGATGGGACATCCGTCTCGGGCGCAGAATCTTGCGGCCGGCCCCAAATAGTCCGGCCGGCACGAACCCGTCACCCGCTCGGAATCTTCCGCCGCACCGCCTCGGTGCCGGCATCGGTGACGCGATATCGGCGCCCCATCTCCGGGACGATCCAGCCCTTCTCGATCATTCCGGCAATGGTGCTGGGGCCGACGCCCGCGGGAAACGAACGGCGATTGCGGATCGCGTCGATCGCAACCCGCTCGAGATGGGTGGCGACATGCGAGGGGCGCGCGCGAAACGCCTTGGCCATGATGAGGACCGACAGCACCTCGGCGCGCCGGCGCACGGCCGACGCACTGCGGGTCAGTTCGTTGCTGATCTCGAGAGCGTTCTTACCGGCCCTGGCGAGTTCTCTGAGCTTGTCGTCCTCGTCAGAGCTCCAGCGCCGCACGATCCCCATCTGGCCCTCACCGCCTGGATACCCATCTCGAACCGATGCATACGCAGGCGGCGCTGATTTGCCATGTGACTTTCGACACCTCTTGCGGCACCCCTTGATGTGACGTTGGAGACTGTCGCCATCAAGAAGGCCGATTGCGGTGCCGCCCGATGCGGCACTCAGAGCATGATCCGATTGAATCGCTTTAGTGCTTGCTGGGTTCAAGCGTGATGAGCACACCGGTCGGCTCGGGCTCGTGCGGCCGCAGCGACGTCAGCTCCGGATCGCTCCACTCGGCAAGGCTCACCACCTCGCCGGTCTGCCCCGCCATGTCGGAGCTCTGGGCGGGTTCGAGTACCTTGAGCCCGCTGGTGTCGACAAAGAACGTATGCTCGCCGAACACGCTGTTCAGTTGCGCCACCGCCGGATGATCATCCGGAAGCACCTGGGCGTTCAGTTGCGTCATGGTCTGCTTGACCTGCGTGGCATTTAGCTTCATCCGCTGCTCCTTGTTGTTGGTTCCGGCCTTGAATGGTTTCCTTGAATGGATTCCTTGGCTGGTTCCTCCCCGCCCGCACCCCCTTGCCGGAGGCTTCGAAGTCTCGAACCGATCAGGCAACGAAACGTTCCGCACGCGCGACGCATTGACCGGCTCCATGCGGGGTTCCGCATCCATCGCTGTGTGAAGTGTGGCGCCGGGTCAGGCGCACTTACTCGCTACGTAGCGAAAGGCTTCTTCCTGGCGAGCCCTTCCAGATGCACGCGGCGCGCGGCGGATTTGCGTGCGCGCGCCCTGCTGCGGCAGGCCCGGCAGCGCACGGCCTTGGTGAACACGTCGCCCTTGGCGGTTTCGTACCACCATTTCTGCTGCAACGGCGTCCACACCTCGGCAACGCCGCAATCCTTGCAGACGAAAGGCTCGGGCCGATAGGTTCCGCGTTCGACGAAATCGGGAATCGAATAGCTGTTCGAGGGCGCGAGCCGGCTCGTGACCACCGCAACCTCGTCGCGCGCCAGCGCGATCTTGTAGTCGCGCAAGCGCTGCCGTTCGGCGGCGCGTTGCGCTAGCGTGCGACGCCATTCCTCGGCCTTGCGCTGCTTGGCCTCGATCTCGCCGCGCGTCTGCTTGCTGCGCTTCACGCCCACACCATCCGTCTTGCACCGTTTCGACGAACCAGCCGCCCGGCAGCCCGGCCACATCAAGACGACCTCATGGCTACGCCGCACTCCGGCGCAGGCTTGCCATGCTAGCCGCAGCATCGCCGGGCAGCCAGATCGGTCCGGACGCAGGTTATGTCCGCTCCTGATCCACCGGCCGCATGTGGATCAGCGCATCGAGAACCAGGACGAGCACGGGGCGCTGCTCGTCGTTGACGAGCTCGGTCTTGAAGATCACGACGGCGTCGCGCCGTTCCGGCCTGATGGTGATTTTCTGGATCCGGGATTGCCCGGTGAGCGTGGTTCCCGGGCGAACCGGGCTCGGCAGGCGAATCTCGAAGCTGCGCCCGACGATGCCTGCCACCTTGGTCCAGATCGCCTCCACGACCAGCCGCTGATAGATCGCAATGGTGTTGAAGCCGCTTGCGATCAGGCCGCCGAACGGGCCCGCCGCAGCCGCGACAGGATCGGTATGGATCGGCACCGGATCATATTTGCCGGCGAACTCCAGGATCTCGGCTTCGCCGATCGTGTAGCTGCCGAGCTGGAATGTCTGGCCCTCGGTGAGATCTTCCGCATACAGCATTGTCCGCCTCCATCTGTCGCGTGACGATAGACCAAGGCTGCGGGCTTTCCATTACCTCCGGGGTCATGAACTCCGCGCACCGGATCCGGGTGCGCAGAAACCGCGCGAGCGGCACCGCCGCTCGCGTCTCTCCCTGCTGCTATTGCAGCCGGGCCGCCCTCGCCTTCGCCGCCTTCACGGTGTTCTCCATCAAGCAGGCGATCGTCATCGGGCCGACGCCGCGCGGCACCGGCGTGATCGCGCCGGCAACGTGCACCGCTTCGTCGAACAAGACGTCGCCGCAGACCGCGTAGCCGCCGTCCGGCTTCTCGACGCGTGTGGTTCCGACGTCGATCACGATGGCCTGCGGCTTGATCCAGTCGCCGCGCACGAGGCCCGCCTTCCCCACCGCGCTGACCAGGATATCGGCCTGGCGGCAGATCTTGCTGATGCCGCGGGTGTGGATGTGGGTCTGCGTCACGGTCGCCTGCTCCTGCAGCAGCAGCGCGGCCATCGGCTTGCCCACGATGTTGGAGCTGCCGATCACCACGGCATGCGCGCCGGTGAGATCGGGCCGGATCGACTTGATCAGCCTGAGACAGCCGAGCGGCGTGCACGGCACCAAGGCATCGTCGCCGTGGAACAGCCGGCCTGCGTTCAGCGCGTGCAGGCCGTCGACATCCTTTGCGGGATCGACCGCCGCCATCACGCGCAAGGCGTCGATATGCGCCGGCAGCGGCAGCTGGATCAGGATGCCGTCGATATCGTCGCGCGCGTTGAGCGCGTCGATCCTGGCAAGCAGATCGGCCTCGCTGGCATCATCCGGCAGGCGTTCGACCTCGCCGCGTAGGCCAAGCCGTTCGGCCATCCTGACCTTGCTCTGCACGTAGATCTGGCTCGCCGGGTCACAACCAACAAGCACGACCGTGAGCCCGGGCGCGCGGGGCAGCCGGTCCAGTTCGCTCGCAACCTTGTCGATGACAATTTGGGCATGCACATGCCCATCAAGAATGTTCGCCGTCATGGCACCTCCGTTTCGAAGCGGTGCCCAGGCGCGCGGCGTTCAGTCTCTGCGCTCCCCGATGGTGGTCCATCCAAGCGCCAGTCGCGCAGATGACGCCGTCATAGCCGCCCGGCCCGGCAAACGCAAATCACGCTCGCTTGCGGCCGAACCGGCGACGAATTGCCCCTGTTCTTGCCGGTGGATCGGTGCCGGGTGGACCCCCTCCGGGGGTAGGATTCGGACAGAACTTGCGATAAGCCTCGGCGCTTGCCGGGCTTTTCCGATCCCCGGCGCCATCCTTCCGGTCATCACGCCACTTCGGATATTTTCATCATGAGACATATCATCCTCGCGCTGGCGCTCCTCTGCCCGGCTGCCGCGCTTGCTCAAGGCACCGCCCCAGCCACCACGCCACCCCCCGCCGCCGACAAGCCGGCGGCGGCCCCGCAGCCGATGATCGGCGACAAGCCGCTGGTCCAGGTCGGCAAGAAGTCGGCCGCCAAGAAGGGCGAGAAGGCTGCACCGGGCAAGCCGCAATCGGTCGCGCAGAAGCTCCAGGCCTGTCAGGACATCGACGACGCCACCAAGGAGCGGCTGATGTGCTACGACGAGATCTTCAAGCCGCAGCCCAAGCCGAAGGCCGCCCCTGCCAAGGGCGTTGCCGATTGCCGGTTCGTCAAGGAAGAGGACGAGCGGCTGACCTGCTACAATGGCTTCGCCGACAAGATACCGCGCCTGCCGCGCTAGCCGGTTCCGGCCACCCTGGCGCCTTCCCGCAACCGGCTAGCCGCCTGATCTCGCGGACATGAAAATGCCGCCGCAAGTGTTTGCGGCGGCGTGTCGATTGCCGATTGCAGCGTCTCGGTGTCTACCAGGTCCCGAAGCCGCCGAAGAAGCCCATGCGCGGCTGCTGCTGCGCCACACGGTAAGGCTGATACATGCCGGGCTGGGCCAGCCGCATCGGCTGCTGGTAATGGGTATGGCTGCGCGCAATCTTGCGCTTCTTCGGCGCCTGCGCCGGCTGCTCGGCCGGCTTCGCCTCGGCCACGACCGCGCCCTTCTGCGCGTCAGCCTTCTCCGGCGGAATGAACTGGGCGAACGTGTCGCGGACGCGGGCCTGCGCCGACGCATCGCTGGCAGCCGCTGGGGTCGCGGCGGCAACCGCGTTCACCTGCGACGGAACGATGGTCGGCAGGTTGGTGTCGTACACCACCCGCTCCGGCAGCTTCTGGGTCGACTTGATGCGTACCATGGTCTTGCTGTCGACGCCGGGCGACGACAGCCCTTGGCCC
>DASVOL010000029.1:0-12187 GCA_036383375.1 Bradyrhizobium sp.
GCGCGTGATGCTGATGACGCGGCCGCGTAAGCGCGCCGGCCAGGTCTCCGCCACCAGCATCGAGCCGAGCGACCATTCGCCGTTCAGCGCGAAGAACAACAGCGAGCGCGCGATCACGAAGACCGTGAAGGTCGGTGACAGTGCCGCGACCGGCATCAGAAGCGAGAACAGCGCAATGTTGACCGCGAGCAGCGTGCGGCGGCCGTAGCGGTCGGCAAGCCACGGCCAGAAGTAAAGGCCGGCGATGCCGACGAACAACGCGATCTGCATGCCGGAGCGATATTCCGGCAGGCTGAGCTGGAATTCCTTGATCACCATCGGCGAGATCAGCGCGAAGATCACGCCGTCCATGCCGTCGAAGCCCCAGCCGAGCGCGTTGGCGGTGGCGATGTGCCAATGGGTTTTCGTGAGCTCAGTACTGCCGGCGACGGCGCGGTAGTTGGCGTATTGCAGGTGCTTCTGTTCGAGCGGGCCGACATCGCTGCCGGCATCGGTGACCGCAGGCGCGGCGCGCCCATCCGCCGTAATGCTGCTCATGATCGGCATCCCCACGACTGCCTGCGGCGAAGCTGCACCGCAATCTCAGGCTGAACCAATCGAACAACGGCGGCAAGCAAATTGCTCGCGGCGGCGCACCCGTCCATTCCGTCGAATGGAATGCGCTGCGGGCTGCGCTATGCGCCACGGGTACGAAGCGCGCGCCAACCGGTTTCAGGAATCACAAAGAGTTATTTCCGGAAACCGCCCGGAACACCTCCCGTAGCTCAGGCCAACGACGACGCACAGCAATCAACACGTGTCGTTGTTGCCCCCTCATCGCCGGCGGAGACCAAGCCGGCCGGATACCCCATCGGGAGACGAACCATGTCGAAGCGTATTGCCTATCTTGCCGCCGCCGCCTTCAGCGCGCTCGCGATCACTGCCACCGTCGTGGCGCCGGTCCGCGCCGAGGAAAAGACCGTGATGGTCGGTGGCGCCGCGATGTTCCCGTCGAAGAACATCATCCAGAACGCCGTCAATTCGAAGGACCACACCACCCTCGTCGCCGCCGTGAAGGCCGCGGGCCTGGTTGGCACGCTGGAAGGCAAGGGTCCGTTCACGGTGTTCGCGCCGACCAACGCCGCGTTCGGCAAGCTGCCGGCCGGAACCGTCGACAATCTGGTCAAGCCCGAGAACAAGGCGACGCTGACCAAGATCCTCACCTACCATGTGGTGCCCGGCAAGCTCGAGGCTTCCGATCTCACCGACGGCAAGAAGCTGAAGACCGCCGAGGGCGAGGAACTGACCGTGAAGAAGCAGGACGGCAAGGTCTGGATCGTCGATGCCAAGGGCGGCACCTCGATGGTGACGATCTCCAACGTCAACCAGTCGAACGGCGTCATCCATGTGGTCGACACCGTGCTGATGCCGGCGACCTGACACCCGGCGGCCCGACTTAGTCCCTGAACGCCTGACGAAACAGCGAGCCGGAGCCTCGCCCCGGCTCGCATTTTTGTGACCAGATGAGGTGGCGTATATCGAACTGATGATGCGCGACCCCGTAACGGAACGCCGGTTCCCGGCGTATAAGCCGGTAACGACCACCAGCAGAGAACTTCCATGACGAGCCTTGCCGTCAGCGACCACCAGACAGAGACCGCGGCGCCCGCGAAGGTGATCCAGCCGGTCTGGGTGCGCATGGTGCACTGGATCAACGCATTCGCGATGTTCCTGATGATCATGTCCGGCTGGCAGATCTACAACGCCTCACCGCTGTTCGGCTTCACTTTCTCGCGGAGCATCACGCTAGGCGGTTGGCTCGGCGGCGCGCTGCTTTGGCACTTCGCCGCGATGTGGCTATTGATGGTCAACGGCCTGATCTATCTGGCGCTCGGCTTCGCCACCGGCCGCTTCCGCAAGAAGCTGCTGCCGATCACCCCCGGCGGCGTGATTGCCGACACCAAGGCGGCGCTGACCTTCAAGCTGTCGCATGACGATCTCAGCAAGTACAATTCGGTGCAGAAGCTGCTCTATGCCGGCATCATCACCGTCGGCGTCGTCATCGTGCTGTCCGGCCTGTCGATGTGGAAGCCGGTGCAGTTGCACTGGCTGGTCTCGCTGTTCGGCGGCTACGACTTCGCCCGCTATGTCCACTTCACCTGCATGGCGCTGATCGTCGCCTTCCTGGTGATCCATGTCGCGCTCGCGCTGCTGGTGCCGAAGAGCCTGCGCGCCATGATCATCGGGCGTTGAGGGAGGTCACAATGGGTCGTCTCAGAAAACTCCTGATCCCCGGCGTCGACAAGAAGCTGCTGGTGCGCGATGCGGTGAAGACGATGCCGGAGCTGACGCGCCGCCGTTTCATCACGGCCGGGACCAGCCTCGGTGCGCTGACGCTGCTGACCGGCTGCGACGTGGTCGATTCGTCGTCGGCGGAGGAATTGCTGAAGAAGGTCTCGAAGTTCAACGACGCAGTGCAGGCCTGGATGTTCAATCCGGATGCGCTGGCGCCGACCTTCCCCGAGAGCATGATCACCAAGCCGTTCCCGTTCAATGCCTATTACGATCTCGACGATGCGCCGGAGATTGCGGCTGCGGACTGGAAGCTCGAGGTGCGCGGGCTGGTCGAGAACAAGAAGTCGTGGACGCTCGACGAATTGTACAAGCTGCCGCAGGAGAAGCAGGTGACGCGCCACATCTGCGTCGAAGGCTGGAGCGCGATCGGCAGCTGGACCGGCACGCCCTTGCGCGATTTCCTCAAGCTGGTCGGCGCCGACACGCGCGCCAAATATGTCTGGTTCCAGTGCGCCGACAAGGACGGCTACAATTCACCTTTGGACATGCGCACCGCGCTGCATCCGCAGACCCAGATGACCTTCAAATTCGGCGACGCGATCCTGCCGCGCGCCTACGGCTTCCCGATGAAGATCCGGGTGCCGACCAAGCTCGGCTTCAAGAACCCGAAATACGTGCTCTCGATGGAAGTCACCAACGACTACAAGGGCGGCTACTGGGAAGACCAGGGCTACAATTCGTTCAGCGGGAGCTAGCCTTCGCCGGGACGACGGAGGATTACGGCCCGACCTTCCTCTGAAACGCCGACAGCACTGCCCCCAGCGCCAGCATCGCGGCCGAGACGTTCAGCGCAAATGACAGGCTGCCGACCGCATCGGTGATCGCGCCGACCACGATCGGGCCGAGCGTCTGGCCGATGCCGAAGGCGATGGTCATCGCCGCAATCGCGGTCGGCCACGCTTCGCCCGGATAGTTGAGGCGCACGAAGGCGGTGGTCGAGCCGACCACCGCGAAGAACGCGACGCCGAACACCAGCGCCGAGATCGCGAGCAGCAGCGGCGAATGCCCGAAGATCGGGAGAGCCGCGCCGAGCGCGTTGACGCCGAGGATGATTGTCGTGGCGAGCCCGCCGCGATCGAGCGCCAGCACCCGCCGCCAGACCCATGGCGTCACGAACGCGCTGATGCCGATCAGGCTCCAGAACGCGCTCTGTGCCGCCGCGCCGCCGCCGTCGCGGACATAGGCGATCATGAAGGTCATGTAGGCGATGTAGCCGGCGCCGAACAGGAAATAGGCGGCGAGGTAGATCAGGACCGGCATGACAGCGAATTTGGTCCGCACGATGCCGCCGGCGGCAGTATTGGCGTGCAGTGGCGCCAGCAGCAGCGGCGCTGTCATGATCGCCGAGAGCAAGGTCATTGCCCACCACACGATCCACCATGAGCCGGCGCCGAAGCCCTGCAGCACGAACGGCGCGATCAGGCCGGATGCCAGGATGCCGACGCCCGGCCCGGCATAGAACAGGCTGAGCAGGAAGTTGGCGCGCTCCGGCCGTGATTGCGCGATCGTTGCCGCGAGCGCGCCGCCGCCGACGAAGCCGATCGCGGCGGCGAAGCCGACCAGCAGGCGGGCGAAGCTCAGCACGGCGAAATTGCCCGAGAGGGCGCAAAGCGCCAGCGACAGCGCGCAGGCCACCGTCGACCAGCGCACCGATGCGGCGAGACCGAAGCGCTGGATCAGGCGCGAGGCGAACAGCGCCCCGACGAGGTAGCCGGCCGCATTGATCGTGTTCATGAAGCCGGCAGCCGAGTACGACCAGGCCAGCGAGTCGCGCATGTCGGGCAGCACCAGCGAATAGGCGAAACGGCCGATGCCGAGACCGACCGTCGGTGCGAGCGACAAAATAAGGATCAGCCGCGCAGGATGCGGGTAGGACGGGGAGGGGGCTCTCACAATTCACTCCGGCAATGCGGCCATTGTGGCAGGCCGCGGCGGTCCTGCCCAGCGCCGCACGTCGCAACACTGTCTTGCGGATCGGGCAATCAGGCGATCAGGACCAGCGCGACGCCGATCACGGTCAGCAGGGTTCCGGCGACGATCCGCGCGGTAATCTCGACATGCTTGAGCATGACAGCGCTCAGCGCCACGGTCACCAGCGGGTAGATCGCAGCGAGCGGCGCCACCAGCGTGATCGGGCCGTTGCGGACCGCGGCGAACAGGCTGAGTGCGCTGAGCCCGTTGCTGATCCCGGTCAATGCAAACCAGAACCGGCCGTCACGCGGCGCATGCACCATGAAGCTGCCTTTGCGGACGCGCTGCACCGTCAGTACCACCAGCGAGGACATGATGTAGCCGACCAGGCAGGCCCATAGCGGGCTCGGCCAGATCGCCAGCCCGAGCTTGGCGATCGGCGGCACGATGCCGCGCACCAACGCGCTGGCGAGCGGCAGCAGCAGCGCCCAGCTGCGCCAGTGACCGAGGTCGCGCGGTCGGGTCACGGTAATGATCGCGGCACCGGCGACCGCGACCACGAGGCCGGTCAGCTGCTGCGGCGCGAGCGGCTCGTGCAGCAGCAGCACGGCGGTGGTGACTGCAAACAGAGGCGCGAGATTGCCCAATGTCGAGGTGATGACCGGCCCGAGCGCCCGGTTTGAGGCGAAGGTCAGGAGCGTCAGCGAGGCCGGGAAGAACAGGCCGATCGCCATGAAGATCGGCAGGCCACGCCAGACCACCGGCTCGCCATGCAGGATCAGCGGCGACAGCACCAGGAACAGCAGGGTGAAGGACGGCACGCTGATCGCGGCGCCCGACAGCGGCTCGACGGTGCGCAGGCCAAGCTGTGCCAGCACGACGCCGGCGCCAAGGAAAATGGCCGAGGCGAAGGCGTAAATAATGGCTGCGGTCATGAGGTCCGTCTTGTTGGCTTCTTTTGGGGCGCGGTTGGCTCTTTGCGGGGCATTTTGGCCCTGTCCGGGGTGCCTTGCCAATCGGTGCGGGGCGTTTTAGCACTCCGGCCGGATTTTCCTCCGCTCGTCATGCCCGGGCTTGACCCGGGCATCCATCCACCTTCAAGGGCTTCTTCGAAGCGGGATGGATTGCCGGGTCAAGCCCGGCAATGACGACAAACAGCTAGCTCGAGGTAACGACCATGGCGACCCATAAACTGCTGCTTCTCCCCGGCGACGGCATCGGCCCCGAAGTGATGGCCGAGGTACAGCGCCTGATCGACTGGCTGAATGCGCAGGGCATCGCGAAATTCGAGACCGAGCAGGGCCTGGTCGGCGGCTCGGCCTATGACGCGCACAAGGTGTCGATCTCCGAAGGCGACATGGCCAAGGCCACCGCGGCCGACGCCGTGATCTTCGGTGCGGTCGGTGGTCCCAAGTGGGACAGCGTGCCCTATGAGGTGCGTCCGGAGGCCGGCCTGCTGCGGCTGCGCAAGGATCTCGAGCTGTTCGCCAACCTGCGTCCGGCGGTGTGCTATCCGGCGCTGGCGGATGCCTCGAGCCTCAAGCGCGAAGTGGTCGAGGGCCTCGACATCATGATCGTGCGCGAGCTCACCGGCGGCGTCTATTTCGGCGAGCCGAAGACCATCACCGATATCGGCAACGGCCAGAAGCGCGCGGTCGACACCCAGGTCTACGACACCTTCGAGATCGAGCGCATCGGCCGCGTTGCCTTCGAGCTGGCGCGCAAGCGCAAGAACAAGGTGACGTCGATGGAAAAGCGCAACGTCATGAAGTCGGGCGTGCTCTGGAACGAGGTCATGACCCAGGTCCACGCGCGCGAATACAAGGACGTCACGCTGGAGCATCAGCTCGCCGATTCCGGCGGCATGAACCTCGTCAAGACGCCGAAGCAGTTCGACGTCATCGTGACCGACAATCTGTTCGGCGACATGCTGTCGGACATCGCGGCGATGCTCACGGGCTCGCTCGGCCTGCTGCCGTCGGCTTCGCTCGGCAAAGAGGACGCCAAGACCAAGGAGCGCAAGGCATTGTATGAGCCGGTGCACGGCTCGGCGCCCGATATCGCCGGCAAGGGTCTTGCCAATCCGATCGCGATGATCGCCTCGTTCGGCATGGCGCTGCGCTATTCCTTCGGCATGGGCGATCTCGCCGACAAGGTCGATGCCGCGATCGCGGCGGTGCTCGCCAGCGGTTTGCGCACCGCCGACATCAAGTCGGCCGGCACCACGTCCGTCAGCACGGCGCAGATGGGCGAGGCGATCCTGAGCGAATTGCAGAAGCTGCACGCATAACGGCTGGCGCCGTCATTCCGGGTTCGATGCTACGCATCGCCCCGGAATGACGAGGCCCAGAACAAAAATGCCCGGCCGAAGCCGGGCATTTTCGTATCGGCTATCAGCCGAAATTCTCAGTACAGCGGGAAGGACCGCGGATAGCCGCCGAGATCGGCCGGCGGGCTGAGCGGCTGGCGGTCGATCGGGCGGTTGTTGTTCTCGCGCGCGAACGACGGGTAACCGACGTCCGGCGGATAGGCGTAGTCGTTGAACTTGCGGTCGCCCGGCAGCACTTCGGTGCCGGCGTCGAGCCATGAGCGCGTGGTGACGTAAACGCGGGTACGCGGCCCCTGCTGATAGACCCGGTTCGGACCCTGCGCGCCGTAGTAACGGCGGCCGTCACGGTCATACTGCTCTTGCTGCTTGCGCTTGCTCGGGGTCTGCTGCGCGCTGGCCGCGGTCATGCCAAACGCGGTTGCGGTGACGGCAGCCGCGGCAAGCAACACCACGAGCTTGTTCGCGGCAGGGAATTTCAAGGTCATCGCATCCTCGTCATTACGGCCCCCGTCGGGGGCTGGCGCATCAGCCAAAATCACTCGGAACACATTGTAGCCATGGAGGATGGGGCGTCACTAGGTCAATTGCGCCACACCATCCGAGATAATGCGTGTCCAAGCGCAAAAGTTTCATGAAAACCAGTGCCTTGCCACGGTCTCGCCATCAAAGCGCGCCGCGCAGAAGCGGGTTCTCGCTACCCATCACCCAGTCGGCTGACAGAGCGGGCGGGCCGGAGGTAACGCAGTCGGTGCGCCGCAGCTCGGCATGCGCGAACAGCGCGGCGAGCCGCGGGTCGTTGCCCGCAGCCAGCAGGGTCAGCCGGTTCAGCATGCAAACGATCGCGGCCCGCTGGGCCGGCAGGCTGGCGCCCTGGCAGGTCCAGCCGGAGATGCGCAGATCGGGGGCGTCGGCCTGCTTGAGGAAGCCGAGGCAGGCGCCGCCGCCGTCCTGCCGAGCCGGGCGCAACAGGGTGACGCTGCCGAACTTGCTGTCGACGATGCCGGCGGCCTCGAGCTCGCGGACACCGCCGGGGTCGAGCCGCCCGGCAATCTCGGTGACCGCGGACCCCATGACCTCGCCGCCGGGGCGGTAGATTTCCAGCTCGGCTGTCGGCGCGCCATCGGCGTCGGTCCAGCGGAAGACGTCTTTGCGGCCGCCCTCGGGGTGCCGGAGGACTTCGTAAGTCGCTGTTTTATCTCGCGGATCGAGCTTGCTGATGGCGAAGGCCGGTCCCATGCGGCCACCTGCGCTCCAGCCCGCGGCGGCGGGTGCCGCCGTCGCCGTTGCGTCCGGCAGTTGCTTCCATAGATGGATGCCGAGGGCGGCGAACAGCGCCAGCACGGCGACATAGGCAAACAATCGGGAGAGCGTGGCGTACACCTCGTCGACGAAACTCGTCAGGTCAGACGGATTTCTCGTATGATGGGGTGCGGCCGGATCGGCCCGAAATAAACGCATCAAAACGCTCAAAAGCTACGCAACGTTGTCTTGACGGGGTTTCTCGCATAGAAGCGCTGCCTCTTCCCTTTCCTTGAGTTGCGGGGGAACGGGCATTTTTCGTCGGAGAGTGAACGATGGGTTACAAAGTCGCGGTGGTCGGAGCGACCGGCAATGTCGGGCGCGAAATGCTCAACATTCTCGACGAGCGCAAATTCCCCGCCGACGAGGTCGTCGTGCTGGCCTCGCGCCGCAGCGTCGGCATCGAGGTCTCCTATGGCGACCGCACCCTGAAGGTGAAGGCGCTCGAGCATTATGATTTCTCCGACATCGACATCTGCCTGATGTCGGCCGGCGGCTCGGTCTCGAAGGAATGGTCGCCCAAGATCGGCGCCGCCGGCGCGGTCGTGATCGACAATTCCTCGGCCTGGCGCATGGATCCCGACGTGCCGCTGATCGTGCCGGAGGTGAACGCGGATGCCGCCGCCGGCTTCACCAAGAAGAACATCATCGCCAACCCGAACTGCTCGACCGCGCAGCTCGTCGTGGCGCTGAAGCCGCTGCACGACAAGGCGACGATCACGCGCGTCGTGGTCGCGACCTATCAATCGGTGTCGGGCGCCGGCAAGGATGCGATGGACGAATTGTTCTCGCAGACCAAGGCCGTCTACACCAACGATGAGCTGGTCAATAAGAAGTTTCCCAGGCGCATCGCCTTCAACATCATTCCGCAGATCGACGTCTTCATGGAAGACGGCTTCACCAAGGAAGAGTGGAAGATGATGGCGGAGACCAAGAAGATCCTTGATCCCAAGATCAAGCTGACCGCGACCTGCGTGCGCGTGCCGGTCTTCGTCAGCCACTCCGAGGCCGTGAACGTCGAGTTCGCCAACCCGATCACGGCGGACGAGGCCCGCAACATCCTGCGCAACGCGCCGGGCTGCCTCGTGATCGACAAGCACGAGCCGGGCGGCTACGTCACGCCGTATGAGGCAGCAGGCGAGGACGCGACCTATATCAGCCGCATCCGTGAGGACGCGACGGTGGAGAACGGCCTGTCGTTCTGGTGCGTGTCGGACAATCTGCGCAAGGGCGCGGCGCTGAACGCGATCCAGATCGCGGAAGTCCTGATCAACCGCAAGCTGATCACCGCGAAGAAGAAAGCGGCCTAAGGGCGGGGACCAACGGGGGCGCAACCATGTCGGAACAGTTGGCTCCCACCCCATCGAGCCCTCCGACGCCGCGCATCATGCGCGGCTTCGAATATGTGCTGTTCAACAGCCGCTGGCTGATGGCGCCGTTCTATGTCGGCCTGGTGGTGGCGCTTGCGGTGCTGCTGCTGAAATTCGCGCGCATGCTGTGGGAGTTCGTCCTGCATGCGTCCGGCTACAAATCGACGGAAGTCATCCTCGACGCGCTGGCGCTGATCGACGTCACGCTGGTCGCCAACCTCATTCTGATCGTGGTGTTTTCCGGCTACGAGAACTTCGTCTCGCGCATCGACACGTCGGGCAACCCGAACTGGCCGATCTGGATCACCAAGATCGATTTTGCCGGGCTGAAGCAGAAGCTGCTGGCGTCGATCGTCGCGATTTCAGCGATCCACGTGCTGGAGGCGTTCCTGAACATCGATGCCGCGTTCGACGCGACGCGGATGACCTGGCTCGTCGCCGTGCACCTGGTGTTCGTGATCTCGGCGCTATTGCTCGCGCTCTCGGATCGCTGGGGCGCCTATCACGGTGATGAGTAGCCGATGCTAGCGCGATAGCGCGCGGCTACTCGCCGGCCTTCACGGCATCGGTGACGCTGATGAATTCCTTGGCGACCCGGTCGAGTACGAACAGCGAGCCCTCGGCAACACCGAAATAGGCGCCGTGCAGCTGCATCTCGCCGCTCTCGACCCGCTCGCGCACGAACGGGAAGGTCATCAAATTCTCCAGCGAGCGGAACACCGCGGCCTTCTCGATGCGGGTGACGAAGTCCTGCATGCTCTCATGGTCGCGCTGCTCGACCACCTCGCCCGGCTTGATGAACATCTGCATCCATTTGCCGATGAAGTCGCCGGGCGTGAGCGGCTTGATCTTGTCGACGAAGGCGCGGATGCCGCCGCACTGGGCATGGCCCAGCACCACGATGTTCTTCACCTTCAGCACGGTCACGGCATATTCCAGCGCGGCCGAGACGCCGTGGGCGTTGCTGTCGGGCTGATAGACCGGAACCAGATTGGCGATGTTGCGGACCACGAACAGTTCGCCGGGGCCGGCATCGAAGATCACTTCCGGCGAGACACGGGAATCGCAGCAGCCGATCACCATGGTCTCGGGGAACTGGCCGCGTTCCGACAGGTCCCGGTATCGCGACTGTTCAGTCGGCAACCGCTGGGTCGCGAAGGTCCGGTAGCCGTCGATCAACTGCTTCGGAAAGAATTTCATGGCCTCTGCCTAACCACATGCTGGTGACGGGAACAAGACTTTCGGCGTGCAGCCTGAGATGATACGGCAGCGTTGAAGGATGGTTCCGCCGAATGCCCAAACAATGGACAGTGGCGGAGCCGGAGCCCCCAGGAGAATGCCGATGACCCGTCCGCGCCGCAGCCTGTTGTTCATGCCGGGATCGAATGCACGGGCGCTGGAGAAGGCCCGCACGCTGGCGGCGGACGGTATCATCCTCGACCTCGAGGATTCCGTAGCTCCCGACGCCAAGGCGGTGGCCCGCGAGCAGATCGCCAAGGCGGTCGCCGCCAAGGGCTTCGGCAAGCGCGAGGTCCTGATCCGCATCAACGCGCTCGACAGCCCGTGGTGGGTCGACGACATCGGCATGGCCGGCAAGGCGCAGCCGGACGGGATCCTGGTTCCCAAGATTTCCACCGTCGACGATCTCAACGCGGTCGCCGATCGGCTCAGCGACATCAATGCGCCCGCCTCGATCCGGGTCTGGGCGATGATCGAGACCGCACGCGCCGTACTCGACGCCGACAAGCTTGCCGCGGCATCGCAGGACTCCGAGGTCCGGCTCGCCGGCTTCGTGTTCGGGCCAAACGACATTGCCCGCGAAACCCGGATCCGGATGAAGCCGGGCCGCGCGGCGATGATCCCGATGATCACGCATTGCATCCTGGCGACCCGCGCGCATGGGCTCGAAATCCTCGACGGTCCCTATGGCGACATCAGCAATATCGACGGTTTTGCAGAGGAATGCGCGCAGGGCCGCGATCTCGGCTTCGACGGCAAGACGCTGATCCATCCGAGCCACATCGATGCCTGCAACGCGATCTTCACGCCGCCGGAGGCCGAGGTCGCTGAAGCGCGCAAGATCATCGCCGCCTTCGAACAGCCGGAGAACGCCGCGCGCGGCGCGATCCAGCTCGACGGCCGCATGGTCGAGCGCCTGCACGCCGAGATGGCCAAGCGCACCATCGCGATCGCTGATGCGATCGCCGCGATGGGACATTGATCTCACCCTCCCCTGGAGGGGGAGGGTCGGATCGCGTTGAGCGTAGCGAAATGCGAGCCGGGGTGGGGTGATCTCTCAACACGGGCAGAGTACGCGTGGAGAGACCGTCAACCCCACCCCGCCGCTCATTTCATTCGCGTCGACCCTCCCCCTCCAGGGGAGGGTGACTATCGTGTCCCAAGCCTCTCCGACGCCCATGATATGCCATGGCCGCAGGGCGTCCGCATGATTTCGGAATAATAGAAGAATACCGCTGATTTGCCCGACGAGTCAAGCTGCCATGCCGAGCGCCGGCAGCCGCCGGCTACTTTGCATGGGGTTGTTTTCAATATTTTGGTGGCGCGCCCCTCCAGGGGAGGGTGACTACGCCCCAAACTTCTCCGACGCCCACGCATAGAGGCTGCCCGGGATCGGCGCCTCCTTGCCGCGTCCCTTCGGCGAGATGTGCAGGCCGATGATTGCGGGATCATCAAGGTAGCGCGAAACATCCGACGGCTCGAAGAACAGTTTTGGTTCGGCGTGCACCGCGTAGAACGCGCGCTTCGGCAGCGCGTGCTGCAACTCGCCTTCACGGCGCGCGAGCGCGGTGAGCGCTGCCGGGCCAAAGATCGCGACGCGGATGTCGGACAGGCGATTGGATTTGCCGCGCAGCTTGCGCATCGCAAACGTCACCCGGTGACGCAGCGCCAGCCAGTCCGGCGTCAGCTCGTCCTGCTGCATCAG
>DASVOL010000030.1:0-5988 GCA_036383375.1 Bradyrhizobium sp.
CTCCCCGGCCGACAGCGATTTCGCCGCTCCCGGATAGAGCGCCGCGCCGTCGGGATCGCGCGGCCACGCGCCATTGGCCTCGCGTTCCGCGACCAGCCGCGCAACGTCAGCGCGGCTCTCGAAGCTCGGATAGACCAGTCCCTGCGCCGCCAGACGGTCGATCGCCGCGCCATAGGCGGCAAAATGCTCTGACTGCCGCCGCACCGGGGTCTCCCAGGCGATCCCGAGCCAGGCCAGATCCTCATAGATCGCCTGTTCGAATTCCGGACGGCAGCGCGTCGCGTCGATGTCCTCGATCCGCAGCAGGAAGCGTCCGCCCGACTGCTTCGCGAGGTCGTGGTTGAGCAGCGCCGAATAGGCATGACCGAGATGCAGGTAGCCATTCGGACTCGGTGCAAAACGGAAAACGGGTGGCATGGTGCTCGATCGCGCGTCATTGCCGGGACGGCCCCGGCGATCCCTGGTGGGGCATGATCTTCGCGCAAACGCCTGGCGTCTGTCGCGAGGGAAAACCGGTTTCCACTTTTCCGGACCATGCGGCTGGACAAGACTCTGTTACGATAGGAGATGGATGCGCGGGTCCCGGCTACGCCAAGGCTTCGCCGAGGCCCGCGCATCCAGGCCCGCCGGAGCTCTAGCAGAGGCGGCAAGCCCGCGCATGACAAGCCGAATGCAGATCCCGCAATGCTGATCCATCTCGAAACCCAGGCCGACCTCGACGAGGCCATCCAGAAGCTGGTCGACCAGGATCGGCGGCTGCGCCCGATCCTCGAACAGACCGGCATGCCGGCGATCCGGCAGCGTGAGCCGGGGTTCGCGGGGCTTGCCGCGATCGTCTGCGGCCAGCAGCTATCGACCGCGAGTGCTGCCGCGATCTGGGGCCGCGTCAGCAAGGCGTTCGACCCATTCCACCATGATGCGATCCGCAAGGCGCGAGCCGACCGGCTCGGCCGGCTCGGGCTCTCCGCGGCCAAGATCAAGACGCTGAAGCACATCGCGCGCGAGCTCGCCGAGGAGCGGCTGAACCTCGACGTACTCGCCAACGAAGAGGCCGATGCCGCGCACAACACGCTGACCGCGCTGCCCGGGATCGGCCCGTGGACTGCCGACGTCTATCTCCTGTTCTGCCTCGGCCATGGCGATGCGTGGCCGGCCGGCGACCTCGCGGTGCAGGAAGCGGTCAAGGTCGGGCTCGGGCTGAAGGAGCGGCCGACGCCGAAGCAGATGGCACCGCTTGCCGAACCGTGGCGTCCGCTGCGCGGTGCCGCCGCGCATCTGTGGTGGGCCTATTATCGCGTGCTCAGGAATCGCGAAGGCGTGATCGCCGGCGCGAAGTAGGTCGTCGAGAAAACATTCCAACTGCGTGATCGCGTGATATAGCATCAGCAGACGAATACTTATTCAATTTGCAGGTCTCGCGCATTGATGATGCCCAGCACATCCTTCCTGCAAGGAGGACAGACCTGGTTTCGCTTCGCACCCCGCTGACGGTTCTCCTGATCTCCCTGGGCGCGATCGCCGCGGCATGGTGGTGGCTGGGCATCCCGGTCAACCTGGTGCGCGCTCCGATCGATCCGAGCGACAAGGTCCAGTGCATCTCCTACGCCCCGTTCCGCAACAATCAGACATCACTTGCTCCCGCGACGCAGGTCACGCCGGAACAGATCGCGGAAGATCTCGCGCAACTCGCGAAGATATCCGACTGCATCCGCACCTATGCGACCGATCTCGGTCTAGACCAGATTCCCGGGCTCGCCGCGAAGGCGGGGCTGAAGGTCATTCAGGGCATTTTCCTCGATCGGGACCGAAAGAAGAATGCGACGCAGGTCGAAACGGCGATCCGCCTCGCCAAGGAATATCCTGACACGATCATTGCTCTCGTGGTCGGCAACGAGGTTTTGCTGCGCAAGGAAATGTCGGCGTCCGACCTCGGCGACCTGATCCGTTCGATCAAGGCGCAGGTCAGCGTCCCCGTCACCTATGCCGACGTCTGGGAATTCTGGCTGAGCAACCGCGAACTTTCCGACGCCGTCGACTTCATCACGATTCACATCCTGCCATACTGGGAGAATATCCCGATCCCCGCGGAGCGAGCCGCCGCTCACGCTGACGAGATGCGCCGGCAGATCGCGGCAGTTTTTCCCGGCAAGGAAATCTTTATCGGAGAAGTAGGCTGGCCGAGCGAGGGGCGCATGCGCGAGTCCGCGCTGCCGTCACGCGTCAATCAGGCGCGGGTGGTCTCGGAGGTGCTCGACCTGGCCCGGCGCGAGCATTTCCGCGTCAATTTGTTCGAGGCGTACGATGAAGGATGGAAGCGCGAGATCGAGGGCACGGTCGGTGGATCCTGGGGCCTGTTCTCTTCCGAAGAGCGCACCCTGAAATATCCGCCCGGCCTGCCGATCAGCAATTTTCCGTTCTGGAAGCTGCAAATGGGCAGCGGAATGGCGCTGGCGATCCTGGTATTCGGCGTGGCCTGGCTGACCTCGCGTCGCAAGCCGAGGGAGCCAAAGGAAGCAAGGCTCGTGTCGTGGCTTGCGGTCGGAGTGTCTGCGACCACGGCCGGAATCCTGTTCGGGGTCGCCGCGCAACGACTGGTCTATGAGAGCTACGGCACCGGAGGCTGGCTTGTGTGGGGCTCGCTTCTTGTGGCGGCAACGACCTCGCCGGTGTTCGGTGCCAACGCCCTGATGTCGGGCCGCGCACCGCCCAGCTTTGCCGAATTGCTGGGTCCGAAGGGCTACCACACTGAATCGATACTGGTGACGATGCACGGATTGGCCTTGATGGTCACCGCCGTGATCGGCACAGCGACGGCACTCGGCCTGATCTTCGACCCGCGCTTCATCGATTTTCCGTTCGCGCCCCTCACGATGGCGGCGGTGCCTTTTGCAGCCCTGACGCTGCTCAATCCTCCCGGGAAGGGAAACCGCCCTCTGGCGGAATCGATGTTTGCCGGCATTTTCGTTGCAGCGGCAATCTACACTGGGCTCAACGAAGGGCCAGAGAACTGGCAGGCGCTGTGGACTTGCGCTGCCTTCATGTTGCTCGCGGCAACGTTATGGCGGGCCCGCGCCTGAAAATACAGCTAACCGCGCAGCCTGACGCGGTCCTCGCGCGCGCAATCGGTGACGAAGCTGATGACGGCGCGCACCGAGGGAAGCTCGACCAGGTCGGGATGGGCGAGCAGCCAGAGATCGGAGAGGCTCGACAGCTTTTGCGGCGCGACCCGAACCAGATCGGGATAATCCGCCCCGACCAGACAGGACAGCGCGCAAATCCCGAGCCCGGCCCGCGCCGCCGCGAGCATGTCGCCCTGCGAGGAGCAGCGCATCACCAGCGTGCCCTGCCGCGTGATGACATCGCTCCACCGCGCCAGGCGCGCATTCGAGGCCTGGTCGGCGAACCCGATCACGCTGTGCCCCCGCCATTCGTCCTGCCGCTCCGGCAGCTTGCGCCCGGCCGCATATCCGCGTGACGCATAGAATCCGGCGCCGAGCCGTCCGATCTTGCGCCCGATCAGGTTCTCGTCGCCGGCATCGACCGGCCGCAACACCACGTCAGCCTCGCGTCGGCGCACGCTCGCCGGAAACGGGTGGGTGATGATCTCGAGCTGGATGTTCGCGTGATCGCGCAGGAACGGCCCGAGGCGCGGCATCAGCCAATGTGCTGCCAGCGTCGCGCCGATCGACAGCTTCACGACGCCGCGGGCTTGCTCGCCGGTGGCGGACGCAGCCGCCTCCGCGCGCAGGGCTGCCGCGGCCATCACCTCCGTGTGCTCACGGAACTTGCGGCCGTGCGATGTCAGCGACAAGCCGTCATTGGATCGGGCGAACAGGCGGGTCCCGAGCTGTTTCTCAAGTGCCGCGACGTTGCGGCCGACGGTGGGATGGCTGATGCGCAGCCGCCGCGCCGCGCCGGCGAAGCTGCGCGTCTCGGCCACCGCGACGAAGGTCTTGCAAAGCTCCCAGTCCATGCCGCCCGCGCCATCGTTCATTTCTGGCTAATCAGCTGTTCAATATTGAACGTCATGACGCGGCCGTCCAGCCTTATATTGCCGCGCCAAGGGAGCCGCCGCTTCCGGCCATCACAACAAATCGCGATCCGTCCCGGCACCGGCCGGGCGGCGCATGGAGGATCCGAACTATGTCGCTGCCCGCCTCGCTCGCCAACAGGCTCGAACTGCCGGTCGTCGGTTCCCCGCTGTTCATCGTCTCGGGACCCGAGCTCGTGATCGCGCAGTGCAAGGCCGGCATCGTCGGCTCATTCCCGGCGCTCAACGCCCGCCCGGTCGAGAAGCTCGACGAATGGCTGACGCAGATCGAGAACGAGCTCGGCGAGTACCAGGCGCTTCATCCGGAGAAGAAGGTCGCGCCCTACGCGGTCAACCAGATCTGCCACGCCTCCAACGACCGGCTCATGCACGACATGGAAACCTGCGTGAAGCACAAGGTGCCCATCATCATCACCTCGCTGCGCCCGCCGTCCGAGATCGTGGAAGCCGCGCACTCCTATGGCGGCGTGGTGTTCCACGATGTCATCAACGTGAAGCACGCCCGCAAGGCCGCCGAGCAGGGCGTCGACGGATTGATCCTGGTCTGCGCCGGCGCGGGCGGCCATGCCGGCACGCTGTCGCCGTTCGCGCTGGTGCGCGAGGTCAAGCAATGGTTCAAGGGCACCATCCTGCTGTCGGGCGCGATCTCCGACGGCTGGAGCATCGCGTCCGCGCTCGCGCTCGGCGCCGACCTCGCCTATGTCGGCACCCGCTTCATCGCGACCGAGGAAGCCAACGCCGACCTCAGGTACAAGCAGGCGTTGACCGAATACGCCGCGCACGACATCGTCTATTCGAACCTGTTCACCGGCGTGCACGGCAACTACCTCGGACCGTCGATCGCGGCCGCGGGCCTCGATCCGGCCAACCTGCCGGTCGCCGACAAAACCAAGATGAACTTCGGCTCCGGCGGCAACACCAAGGCCAAGGCGTGGCGCGACATCTGGGGTTCGGGCCAGGGCATCGGCCAGATCACCGACGCCCCGCCGGTCGCCGAACTGGTGGCGCGGATGAAGGCGGAGCTTGCGCAGGCGCGCGACAGCTTCACGACGCGGCTCAGCGCCTGATCGGCAATCCCTGATATCTCGCAGGAGCGCAGGATGAAGCGTCCGCTGGCAGTGATCCTTCTTGCCGTGCTCACAGCGATGTCCAGCATGGCATGGGCCGGCGACGGCCCGTGGGGCGCGTTCGAGAAGAACACGCTCAATCCGGGCGAGATCTCGCAGGCGACGCCGGCGGACCTCGGCCTCGCCTTCGAGCGCGTCGCAATTCCCAGCCACGATCGCCGGCTCGACGGCTTCCTGGTGCGCTCAGCCGCATCCTGCCAGGCCGCACCGGCGCTGCTGATCTTTCACGGCCGTGGCGAGACCGTCGCCGATTGGATCGCGGTGCAGAAATTCCTTCACGACAAATGCGTGTCCTCGCTGGTGTTCGACTATTCCGGCCACGGCCGGAGCAGCCCTCCCGGAACGATCGACAACATCAACGAGGACAGCGTCGCGGCGCTCGACGCCTTCCTGAAGCTGTTTTCCGCCGACGGACGGCGCTGCCTGCTCAGCCACTCGCTCGGCGGCGGTCCATTGCTTTACGCGGCAACGCATGGTGACGCCAAACCGGACTGCATCATCGTTGCAAGCCCGTTCTCGTCGCTGCGCGACATTGCCATTCGGGGCGGCGCACCCGAGCAGGCCATGCTGAAGCTGCCGGACGTCTGGAACAATGTCGACGCCGCGAGCCATGTGTCGGTCCCACTGCTCTGGGTTCACAGCAAATCGGACAAGACGATCCCTGTCGATCTCGGCCAACGGGTCTATGATGCCAAGCCGACAACGAAGACCTCCAGCGTGATCGACGGATTTGATCACAACGCGATCTACAAGGAGATGCCCGACGCGATCTGGTCACCGATCATCGCGTTTGCGAAAACCAAATAAGCG
>DASVOL010000031.1:0-13329 GCA_036383375.1 Bradyrhizobium sp.
GTCATTGCGAGGAGCGAAGCGACGAAGCAATCCATGTCTCGGCAAGCGGTGACATGGATTGCTTCGCTCCGCTCGCAATGACGTCCTTTGCTGCTAGCGTTGCGTCAGGAAGCCGACCACGGCTTCGGTGAAGGCGTGCGACTGCTCGACATTGGAGATGTGCGCGGCATCGAGCAGCGTCATGCTGGCGCCGGGAATGCCGCTGCGGATCATCTCACCCGCCGACACCGGCGTTGCCATGTCCTGCTTTCCCGCGATCACCAGCGTCGGGCTCTTGATCTTGGGCAATAGCGCGCGCTGGTCGAGCGTCGATAGCGCCTCGCAGCAGGCGAGATAGCCCTCGACCGGCGAGGCCAGCAGCATCGCTTTCATGCGTGCGGCGGTCTCCGGTTCGCGCTCGCGGAAATCGGCGGTCAGCCAGCCCGCGATCACGGCGTCGGCGACCGCCGCGATGCCGCCTTCCTTCACCGCCTTGATGCGGTTCAGCCAGTTGGTCGGATCGGGATAGTAGCAGGCGGTGTTGGCGAGGATGATCTTGCCGAATCTGTCGGGTGCGTTGGCCCCTAACCATTGCCCGACCATGCCGCCCATCGACAGGCCGCACCAGTGCACCTTCTCGATATTGAGGTCGTCGAGGATCGCGAGCACGTCGCGGCCGAACCGTTCCATCGAGTAGGGGCCCGCCGGCACGCCGGATTTGCCGTGGCCGCGCCGATCGTAGCGGATGACGCGGAACATCTGCGTCAGCGCCCGCATCTGCGGCTCCCACATCTGCAGGGTGCAGCCGAGCGAATTCGACAGCATCAAGGTCGGTCCGCCGTCGCGGCCGTCCACCTGGACGTTGAGCAGGCATCCGTCGGCGTTGATCATCGGCATCTTGCACTCCTTGTAATGCGCGGACTTGATCCGCGCATCCATCGAGAATGAGTCTCTTTGCGATGATGGATTGCCGGGTCAAGCCCGGCAATGACATCGTCGCTATTTGTCATCCAGTGAACCCAGCAAACGGTCGATCAGCGCCTGCGAGGCGCCCTGATAGGCCATCGGCTCGAACAGTTTTGCGATCGTGCCGGCGTCGAGATGCGCGGTGACCTTGGCATCCGCCGACAGCACGTCGCGCAAATGTGTCTTGTCCGCGACCGCTTTCTTGCTCGCGGCTTCGATCAGATGGTGGGCGTCGCTCTTGCCGATCTTCTCGGCCAGCGCAAAGGTGATGGCTTCCGCCATGATCAATCCATGGGTCGCATCGAGATTGGCGCGCATCCGCGCCGCATCGACCTCGAGCCCTTCGGCGAGATCGACGATCGCGGCAAGCGCGCCGGAGGCCACCAGCATCAGGCCCGGCAGGGTCGGCCATTCCGCATGCCATGGGCCGGCGCTGCGCTCATGATCCTGCACCTGCGCGGCGAAGATCGTGGCCGCGAGGTTTGGCGCCATGGTCGCAGCCCCCAGCGCGCTGGCGGCGGCGACGGGATTGCGCTTGTGCGGCATGGTCGAGGAGCCGCCGCGGCCGGCGCCCGCGGGCTCGAAGGCTTCGCCGACGTCGGTCTGCATCATCAGCGACACGTCGCGCGCGATCTTGCCGCAGCTGCCAGCGAGAATGGCGAACGCGGAGGCGGCCTCCGCGATGCGGTCGCGGTGGGTGTGCCAGGGCGCATCCGGCAGCGGCAGGTCCAGCTCCTTGGCAAGCGCTTCGGCGACCGAAAGGCCCTTGTCGCCGAGCGCCGCGAGCGTGCCGGCGGCGCCGCCGAATTGCAGGGCCAGCGTCTCGCGGCGGAGGCGCAGCAAGCGCTTGCGGGAGCGATGCAGGGCCGCGGCATATTCGGCGAGCTTGAGGCCGAACGGCATCGGCAGCGCATGCTGCAGCCAGGTCCGCGCCACCACCGCGGTGTCGCGATGGGTGCGGGCAAGCCCGGCGAAGCCGGCAATGGCGCGGTCGAGGTCGGTGAGCAGCGCATCGATGCCCGCCCGCAACGACAGCATCGTCGCGGTGTCGATGACATCCTGGCTGGTCGCCCCCCAGTGCACATAGCGCGCCGCCTCGGTATCCGTCTTGGTAACATTGGCGGTCAGGGCCTTCACCAGCGGGATCGCCAGATTGCCCGATCGCGTCGCGGCATCGGCCAGCGCGGCGATGTCGAATGATTCGGCTTTGCAGGCGGCGCCGATCGGGCCGGACGCCTCGTGCGGGATTACGCCGCAGGCCGCTTCGGCACGGGCCAGCGCGGCCTCGAAGTCCAGTATGTTTTGCAGGGTGGCGGCGTCGTCGCACACCGCGCGCATCGCGGCGCTCGACAGCATCGGCGCAAGCAGGGGGGAGAGGGCTGTGCTCATGGCGCGCGACCTAACCATTCCTGCGCGTCGCTGCCAATGCCCCTGCGCTGCCGTCAAATTCAGCAAGCGGACCGCGCGATTTCGTGAACGATGCGCTTGGCTTGCTGCGGTTGCGAATATGCATCGCTCATCCTCCGAAGGTGGCCTTTCCTTTGCGCCCCGGCTGCTTTACTTGGGGGCAAAGGTTTCTTGCGATCGAGGAGGTCCCCCCATGGCCATGACAATGACCGGCGAAGTCCAGCTTGCAGCGCCGCGCCAGGCTGTGTGGGACAAGCTCAACGATCCCGAAGTGCTGAAGGCCTGCATTCCCGGCTGCGAAGAGCTGGAGAAGACCGACGAGGGCGGCTTCCGCGCCACCGCCAAGATGAAGGTCGGCCCGGTCTCCGCCCGCTTCAAGGGCAAGGTCACCTTGAGCGATCTCGATCCGCCGAACGGCTACAAGATTTCGGGCGAAGGCGAGGGCGGGGTCGCCGGCTTCGCCAAGGGCGGCGCCACCGTCGGCCTCGCCGACAAGGATGGCGGCACGCTGCTGAGCTACAACGTGGAGGCGCAGATCGGCGGCAAGCTCGCCCAGCTCGGCCAGCGCCTGATCAACGGCGCCGCCAAGAAGCTGGCGGACGAATTTTTTGCAAATTTCGCCAAAGCGGTGCAGGGTTAAGCCCGCAGGCGGGCCGGCTTATTCAGGCCCCGCCATGCCTTGCCGTTATGTCCTGGATGGGTGGCTCGAAAGGTTGCCCATCGCGGGGCGCGCCCATATTATGCCGTCTGGAATGATTTTAAACCGCCTGCTTCGCCGATATGCGGTGGGGCAGATAAGAGAGTGCTGATGGCCAAGATTTCAATGATCGTGAACGGCAACCCCGTTAACGCGAACGTCGACCCCCGTACCCTTCTGGTCCAGTTTCTGCGCGAAAATCTGCGGCTGACAGGCACCCATGTCGGCTGCGACACCTCGCAGTGCGGCGCCTGCGTCGTGCACCTGGACGGCAAGGCGGTGAAGTCCTGCACGACGCTTGCGGTGATGGCCGACGGTCATGAGGTCAAGACCATCGAGGGGCTGGCCGCCGACGGCGCGCCGCTGCATCCGATGCAGGAGGCGTTCCGCGAGCACCACGGCCTGCAGTGCGGCTTCTGCACGCCGGGCATGATCATGACCGCCGTCGACCTGGTGCATCGCAAGGGCCACGACCTCTCCGACGAGGTGATCCGCGAGGAGCTGGAAGGCAATCTGTGCCGCTGCACCGGCTACCAGAACATCGTCGCTTCGATCGCCGCCGGCGCCAAGGCGATGGCCAAATCGGACCTCGCCTAATCAGCAATTCGTCGCGACAAGCGATCAGGACATTCCAATGTACGAATTCAAATATCATCGTCCCGGCACCGTGCGGCAGGCCGCCAACCTGCTGGTGAAGAACGAGGACGCCAAGCTGATCGCCGGCGGTCATACGCTGGTGCCGGTCATGAAGCAGCGGCTCGCGAGCCCGCCGCATCTGGTCGACCTCTCACACATCGAAGGTCTCAACACCATCGAGATGAAGGGCCGCTCGCTGGTGATCGGCGCCACCGCCAAGCACGCCGAGGTCGCGAACTCCGCTGTTGTCGGCGAGGCGATCCCGGCGCTGGCCGAGCTTGCCGGCATGATCGGCGATCCCGCCGTGCGCCACCGCGGCACCATCGGCGGCTCGCTCGCCAACAACGACCCGACCGCGGACTATCCGGCCGCCGTGCTGGCGCTGGGCGCGACCATCGTCACCAACAAGCGTCGCCTGAAGGCCGAGGAGTATTTCCAGGGCCTGTTCACGACCGCGCTGGAAGCCGACGAGATCATCACCAAGGTGATGTTCCCGCTGCCGAAGAAGGCGGCCTATGTGAAGTTCCGCAACCAGGCCTCGCGTT
This sequence comes from Bradyrhizobium sp., assembly GCA_036383375.1. Classification (GTDB taxonomy): domain Bacteria; phylum Pseudomonadota; class Alphaproteobacteria; order Rhizobiales; family Xanthobacteraceae; genus Bradyrhizobium. The sequence continues at coordinate 4,231 of DASVOL010000031.1, forward strand.
ATGCGTTGGTCGGTGTGTTCGTGGCCAAGCGACCATCCGACGTGCGCGTCGCGGTCACCGGTGCGGGCTCCGACGGCGTGTTCCGCCTCACCGCGTTCGAGGAGGCCCTGAAGAAGCGCTTCTCGCACAAGGTGCTCGACGGCATCGCGGTTTCGGCCGACGGGCTGAACAGCGACCTGCACGGCAGTGCGGAATACCGCGCGCATCTGATCGGCGTTCTGACGCGCAGGGCGGTGGAAGCCGCCAACGCCAAGGACTAGATCCAAGGGACTAGATCCGAACTGGATCCCAAGGACTAGATCTAACGCGTGACATTGCTAACCCCTGTTCGAAGACTGGCTGTTCCATGAGTGCATCGGCGTTACCCACTTCCGTCGATGCGCTCGAGCAGCTCTTGACGTCGCGCGGCTATCTCGCCGAACGGTCGCTCGCGACCGTGACCTATCTCGCGCTGCGCATGGGGCGGCCGCTGTTCCTCGAAGGCGAGGCCGGCGTCGGCAAGACCGAGATCGCAAAGGTCCTGTCGGCGGCGCTCGGGCGCAAGCTGATCCGCCTGCAATGCTATGAAGGCCTCGACGTCGCCTCTGCCGTCTATGAGTGGAGCAGCGCCGCGCAGATGATCGCGATCCGGCTCGCGGAAGCCTCCGGCGACACCGATCGCGACCGGCTCGCGAGCGACATTTTCGCCGAGCGCTTCCTGATCAAGCGGCCGCTGTTGCAGGCGCTCGAGCCCGATGTCGCAGGTCCCCCGGTGCTGCTGATCGACGAGCTCGACCGCGCCGACGAGGCGTTCGAGGCGTATTTGTTGGAAATCCTCAGCGACTTCCAGGTCACCATCCCCGAGCTCGGCACCGTGAAGGCGCCGGCGCCGCCGATCGTCATCATCACCTCGAACCGCACCCGCGAGATCCACGACGCGCTGAAGCGCCGCTGCCTCTATCACTGGGTGGACTATCCCACGGCCGACCGCGAGCTCGCGATCGTCAAGTCGCGGGTGCCGAACATTTCCGCAAAGCTGTCGCAGCAGGTCGTTCGCTTCGTGCAGGCGCTGCGCAACCAGGATTTCTACAAGTCGCCGGGTGTCGCCGAGACCATCGACTGGGCCACCGCGCTGTCCGAGCTCGACGCGCGCTCGCTGACGCCGCAGGTGGTCGGCGACACGCTGGGCGCGCTCTTGAAGTACCAGGACGACATCGCGCGGATGCAGGGCGATGCGTTGCAGAAGACATTGAAGGAAGCGACGAGCGAGACGTAAGTCGCGCGTGTTGCATTTTGCGCCCGTCATTCCGGGGCGCGCGTAGCGCGAGCCCCGGAATCCATAACCACGATCGTGAGTATGGATTCCGGGCCTGCGCCTGACGGCGCATTCCGGAATGACGAGGCTGATGGATCGAGCGAACAGGATGCCCATCAACCACCTCGCGCCTCCGACCGGCCACATGGCCGACAACGTGATCGGCTTTGCCCGCGCGCTGCGGGCGGCCGGGCTTCCGGTTGGGCCGGGCTCGGTGATCGATGCGCTCGATGCGCTGCAGTTGATCGAGGTCGGCCACCGCGGCGATTTCTACGCCACGCTGGAGGCGATCTTCGTCAAGCGCCATGAGCACGCGCTGATCTTCCACCAGGCCTTTATGCTGTTCTTCCGCGCCGCCGAGGAGTGGAAGAGCATGCTGGATTCCGTGCCCTTGCCCGACCACGCCAAGAAGAAGCCGCCGCCGGCCTCGCGCCGGGTCCAGGAGGCGATGGCGCAGCCGGCGAAGAGCGAGGAGCGGCCGCAGGCCCAGGAGCAGGAGCTGAAGCTCTCGGTCTCCGACAAGGAGGTGCTGCAGAAGAAGGATTTTGCGCAGATGACCGCGGCCGAGATCGCCGAGGTGACGCGCGAGATCGCCAAGATGCGGCTGCCGCAGGCCGAGCTCGTCACCCGCCGCTACCAGCCCGATGCGCGGGGCTTGCGGCTCGACATGCGCCGTACCGTGCGCAACTCGCTGCGCACCGGCGGCGAGATCATCGATATCCGCAAGCTCGGCCGGATCGAAAAGCCGGCGCCGATCGTGGCGCTGCTCGATATCTCCGGTTCGATGAGCGAGTACACCCGCCTGTTCCTGCATTTCCTGCATGCCATCACCGACTACCGCAAGCGGGTCTCGGTGTTCCTGTTCGGCACCCGCCTGACCAATGTGACGCGGGCGTTACGGGCGCGTGACCCCGACGAGGCGCTGGCGAGCTGCACGTCCTCGGTCGAGGACTGGGCCGGCGGGACGCGGATCGCGACCTCGCTGCACACCTTCAACCAGCTCTGGGCCCGCCGGGTGCTCGGGCAGGGCGCCATCGTCCTCCTTATATCCGATGGACTAGAACGCGAGGCCGATGCCAAACTGGCCTTCGAGATGGACCGATTGCACCGCTCCTGCCGCCGCCTGATCTGGCTCAACCCGCTGCTGCGCTATTCCGGCTTCGAGGCCAAGGCGCAGGGCATCAAAATGATGCTGCCCCACGTTGACGAATTTCGCCCGGTGCATAACTTGACGTCCATCAAGGGCTTGATCGGGGCGCTGTCATCCCCGCCGCCGGCGCACCACCGCAGCCTGATCCGCTCTGTAGCCTAAGAAGCCTGACCCGATAGCAGGAGGCCACCATGCTGAACCGCGACGAAGACATCCTTCAGGCCGCCGAGACCTGGCAGAAACAGGGCCATGGCGTGGCGCTCGCCACCGTGGTCGAGACCTGGGGCTCGGCGCCGCGCCCGGCCGGCTCGAGCCTCGTCATCAACGATGACGGCACGTTTCTCGGCTCGGTCTCCGGCGGCTGCGTCGAGGGCGCGGTCGTCACCGAAGCGCTTGACGTGATCGCGAGCGGCCAGCCCAAAATGCTCGAATTCGGCGTCGCCGACGAGACGGCGTGGAATGTCGGCCTGTCCTGCGGCGGCACCATCCGCGTGTTCGTCGAGAAGGTCGGTTAGCCGTGAAACTCGAGATCCTCAAAGAGCTCAACGCCGAACGCGCCGCGCGCCGTCCGGTCATCATCGTCACCGACACCGCCAATGGCGAGCAGCGCCTGGTCAAGGCCAAAGACATCGCCGCCGATCCGTTGCGTGCCGAGCTCGCCAAGCAGCTGCGGATGGGCAAGAGCGGCAATGTCGAGGTCGGGGCTAAGAAGCTGTTCCTCAACGTCTACGCGCCGACCGCAAAGCTCGTGATCATCGGCGCGGTCCATATCAGCCAGGCCCTGGCGCCGCTGGCGCGCTCGCTCGACTATGACGTCACCGTGGTTGATCCGCGCACGGCGTTTGCAAGCCCGGAGCGTTTCCCCGACGTGCCGCTGGTCGCCGAATGGCCCGACGTCGCGCTGCCGCCGCTCAATGTCGATCACTACACCGCGTTCGTCGCGGTGACGCATGATCCCAAGATCGACGATCCGGCGCTGCTGCACGCCTTCGACCGCGACTGCTTCTACATCGGCGCCCTCGGCTCGCGGAAGACCCATGCCAAGCGCGCCGAGCGGCTGCGCGCGCAGGGCGCCAAGGACAGCGACATCGCGCGCATCCACGCGCCGATCGGGCTCGATATCGGCGCGGTGTCGCCGTCGGAGATCGCAGTCGCGATCATGGCCGAGATCACCGCGCAGCTGCGTTTGCCTCCCAAGGAAAAAGAAGAAGCGGCATGAAGTTCGGTCCCGCCAGTCCGGCCGACGCGATTGGCGGCGTCACCGTGCATACGCTCCGCCAGGGTACGCTGGTGCTCAAGAAGGGCACCACGATCGGCCCTGACGAGGTCGAGGCGCTGACCAAGGCCGGCGTCAAGGACGTCGTCGTGGTGCGGCTGGAGGAGGGCGACGTCTCCGAGGACACAGCTGCCGCCAGCATCGCGCAGGCAGTGGCGGGCGACGGCGTCAATGTCGAGCGCGCCTTCACCGGCCGCGCCAATCTGTTCGCGGCGCGCCCCGGCGTGCTGGTGGTCGACCGCGCCGCGGTCGATCGCATCAACGGCGTCGACGAGGCCATCACCTTTGCAACCCTCGCGGCCTACAAGCCGGTGGTCGAAGGCGAGATGATCGCGACCGTCAAGCTGATCCCGTTCGGCGTCGAGGGCCGCTTGCGCGATGCGGCCGTCGCCGTCGCCGGCAAGGATACGCTGCGGATCGCGCCCTACACGATCAAGAAGGTCGGCGTGGTCTCGACCTTGTTGCCGGGCCTCGCGCCGAAAGTGATCGACAAGACGCTGCGTGTCACCGCCGAACGGCTGGCGCCGGCCGGCGCCACCATCATCGCCGAGCGCCGCGTGCCGCATGACGAGACCGTGCTCGCGGCCTCGATCAAGGAATTGCTCGGCTTAGGCGCCGAGCTCGTCATCGTGTTCGGCGCATCCGCGATCGCCGACCGCCGCGACGTGATCCCGGCCGCGATCACCGAGATCGGCGGCGCCATCGAGCATTTCGGCATGCCGGTCGATCCCGGCAATCTGCTGCTGATCGGCAGCGCCGGCGGCGTGCCGGTGCTGGGCGCGCCGGGCTGCGCGCGCTCACCGGTCGAGAACGGCTTTGACTGGGTGCTGATGCGCCTGCTCGCCGGCATCAAGGTGACGCGCTCGGATCTCACCGGCATGGGCGTCGGCGGACTGTTGATGGAGATCGTGACGCGGCCGCAGCCGCGCACCGTCCCGGACACCGAAGGCAACAGCAACGTCGCAGCGATCGTGCTCGCGGCCGGCCGTTCGACCCGGATGGGCGGTCCGAACAAGCTGCTCGCCGAGCTCGACGGCAAGAAGCTCGCGCGCATCGTCGCCGAGCAGGCGCTGGCCTCGAAGGCCTCGGAGGTGATCGTCGTCACCGGGCATCAGGCCACGCTGGTCGAGCAGGCGCTTGATGGACTCAAGGTCAGGTTCGTCCGCAACCCGGATTTTGCCGGCGGCCTCGCCAGCTCGGTGAAAGCCGGCATCTCGGCAGTCTCCGACAGCTCCGACGGCGCGGTCGTCTGCCTCGGTGACATGCCGCTGATCGATGCGAAGCTGATCGATCGCCTGATCGAAACCTTCGCGCCCGACCGCGGCCATTTGATCGCGGTCCCGGTCAGCGAGGGCCGCCGCGGCAATCCGGTGTTGTGGTCGCGGCGCTTCTTCCGGGAATTGATGACGCTCGACGGCGACATCGGCGCCCGTCATCTGATCGCCAAGCATGCCGAGGTGGTCGCCGAGGTCCCCGTCGAAGGCAACAGCGCCTTCCTCGACATCGATACGCCGCAGGCGCTGGAAGCCGCAAGGCGCGGCTAACTCCATCCGCTGTCGTCCCGGCCAAGCGAAGCGCGAGCCGGGACCCATAACCACCGGATGCAATTGTTGTGCGACGCTGGGGCCCCAGCGAATTCCATCGCACAAGGCGGTGGTTATGGGTCCCTGCTTTCGCAGGGACGACGAGCGGATTGGGCTCGCCTCAACCCGTCATTCACCATCTGGAAACGACCCCTGCGTACAGTCCGCGCCGGACTTTGGGGGATTTCCGCTTGATCATTTCGACCGCCGCCGCGCAGCGCCGCGCGCTGACGATTCTCGTCCTGACATTGCTGCTCGCTGCCACGCGTTTCTCCGTGGAAACCTTCGTCCCCAAGGCTCACGCCGCCGGTGCGTTCGCGGTCGGCAAATGCGGGGCCTATGGTCAGGCCTACGACTATCCGGCCGAGGGCGCGGCGCGCGCCGCGGCGCTGAAGCAGTGCAAGGGCGATTGCACCACCGTCACGATGAAGCGAGCCTGTGCCGCGCTTGCGATCGACATGAAGAATCCCTGCGGCGCGCATGGGTATGCGGTGGCGCCGAAGATCTCGAGCTCGCTCAATGCCGCGACCAAGAAGTGCTACGACTATGGCGGCAAGGAATGCGTGATCCGCGCCTGGGCCTGCGACGCCAAGGGGTAGCGGGGACGCGATGATGACCCCGAGCCGCGCTCAGACGGCGCCGTAGAAGTGACGGTATTGCCAAGCGGCGTCGCGCTGTAACTGGTCTTCCGACCACGACTGGTCTTGGAATCGCGTGACCGCCATCGGCGATAGATCGACTGGCGGCTTGCCGTCGACGATCCAGGCCGCAAGCGCCTCGCCGACGACCGGCGAGATCGACAGACCGGCGACGTTGCAGCCGCTGGCAAAATAGAAGCCGGTCACGCCGGTGGCCGGGCCAAGAATATGATGGCCGTCGGCGGTCATCGTCGGAATGCCGCCGCGAAATTCCCGTACCTTGGCGGTTTGCAGGAACGGCAGCTGATCCTTCACCGCGTCGGCGGCTTCATGAAGCACGCCGATGTCGAGCGGCATGTCCTTGACGTCGAAGCTGGTCCCAAGCTTCTCCATATCGAAGAAGCGCGGCGTTTCCTCGTAGACACCCCAAAGGAATCCGCCCTGGCACGGTCGCGCATACACCGCGGCATCCATGATGCGGATCATCGGCAAGTCGGCACGCACACCATCCAGAGGCTCGGTGACGATCAATTGCTGCCGGGTCGGCACCAGCGGCACGCGAATTCCGCTTGCTTCCGCGACTTGCCGCGTCCACGCACCGGCCGCATCGACAACGACGGGGCTTTCAATGACGCCACTCGCCGTGGTCACGCCAATCACGGTACCGCCGATGATGTTCACGGCGCGCACGTCGGTCTTCGGAAGCAAGGTCGCACCGTTGGCTGCCGCGGCTTTGGCGAAACCGACGGCAACCTGCGCCGGGTCGAAATACCGGTCGTCGCCGATCCGCATCGCCGCGACGATACCCGCCGGCTGCAAGAACGGGTTGAGACGGCTCGCCTCTTCCGGAGAGATCAGCTCGACATCGAGGCCGGTGCGGCGTCCGCGCTCGAAGTCGCTCCTGATCACGTCGGCGTCCTGTGGCCGACGCGCAACCTTCAGGCTGCCCGAATGCACCCAGTCGAGCGGCTGGCCGGTTTCTTCCGTGAACGATTCGATCTTGCGGCAGGCGTCCTTGATGAGGCCGATCATCAAGTCGCTCTTGCGCGCGCAGCTCACCATGCCTGCGGCACGGGGCGAGGTTTGCGATCCGATCTCATGCTTGTCGACAAGGGCGACGCTGAGACCTCCATGCTTGCTCAAGTAGTAGGCCGTGGCCGCGCCCAATCCGCCCGAACCAATAACAACAACATCGGCGCTGCTGATCATGATGCAATGCCCTGAAATATGCTGTGGTAGTCGAACCCGCAAAGCCTACTACACTGCTTGCGGCCTGACCATTGCTCTCCATCCCAGCTGACCTCTGGGCCAGCGACGGGGAGGGCGCCACACTTGGCGGTCGACGTGCGGACTGATCTTCCTTGCCGCGGAAAGGTCGGCCCCGGCGGACGCGATCTCGCTCAGCTGGCGTTTGGTGATGCCGCGTGGCTTGCAAGAAACGAACGTCAGCGTTTGACCGGCAGGTGAGGAATGCTCCGTCAGGACTGGTGTTTGCTGCCCGCCTGCGGATAGATTTATCCCCATGCAGTTCGACACCAAGATCGCGGTCGTGATCCGCACCGACCTGGAAGTCTGGCAGAAGCTCAACGTGGCGTCGTTTCTCGCCGGTGGCATCGCCGCTTCCTTTCCCGAATGCATCGGCGAGAATTACGAGGACGGCTCGGGGACGAAGTATCTGTCCCTGATCGGCCAGCCGATCCTGATCTACGGCGCCGATCGTGCGCAGTTGTCACGCGCGCTGGATCGTGCGCTGGCGCGCGAGGTGCGGCCTGCGCTCTACACCGAGGACATGTTCAAGACCACGCATGATGCAGCCAACCGCGAGGTGGTGAGGGCAGTGGCACGCAACGACCTCAACCTGGTCGGCCTCGCCTTTCGCGCCGAGCGGAAAGTGGTCGACAAGATCCTCGATGGGCTGAAGTTTCACACGTAGTCGATGGGTATGCGTAGGATGGGTAGAGCGAAGCGAAACCCATCAATATTGCCCGCGTGGTGAGATGGGTTTCGCTGCGCTTTACCATCCTACAAGCTGAAGTTTCGCACCTACCGCGCTAACTCCCTCCGTCGGGCGAAAATACCCAGCAAGCTCGAGCGTTTAGGCCGCAAGATCGCGGCCATATACCCGCATCCCAGGACCGATCCCACCGCAGGAACATCTGCTGCCCGACGAGCGTCTTCCTCGATCTCATTGACAATGACTGACCAGTCAGTCATATTGAGGGGCATGACAAGGCGCACGAAAAAGACGACCCCCAGCCCGCCCGCCAAACGCCGCACCACGATGCGGGCCGCGGCGACGAGGATCCCGAAGGTGGCCTCGGCACCACTGCTTGAGGCGAAGCCGGCTGCGGGCCGCGCCGGGAAATCCGCCGAGCGCCGCGCGGCGATCATCGATGCGGCGATGGACGAGTTCATTGCGCGCGGTTTTGCCGCGACGCGGCTCGACGATGTCGCGAAGCGGGCGGGCGTCGCCAAGGGCACGCTCTACCTCTACTTCAAGGACAAGGAATCGATGTTCGAGGAGCTGATCCGCACCGCGCTGGTGCCGCTGATCAGCCGCATGACGGCGCTGCCGACCATCACCGGCCCGGTGCGCGATGCAGTGGAGGGCTTTGCTGAGACCTTCATCCGCGAGGTTGTCTCCACCCGGCGCGGCGACATCATCCGCCTCATCGTGTCCGAAGGGCCGCGCTTTCCGGCGATCGCCGACTTCTATTTCCGCGAGGTGGTGTCGAAGGGCCTGGCCGGCATGAAGGCGCTGGTCCAGCTCGCGATCATGCGCGGCGAGATCAGGCATCGCGAGCTCGGCGATTTCCCGCAGCTGGTCGTCGCGCCTGCGATCGTCGCGGTGATCTGGCAGAGCCTGTTTGCCCGCCACGCGCCGCTCGACGGGCTCGCGATGTTCAAGGTGCATCTCGATCTGATCTTTGGCGAACGGAGGAAGACATGACCGCGTCGCGCATGATGAAGCTGATCGCGGCCGTCGCACTGGCCGCGGCGCTGGCCGGCTGCAAGGAGAAGCGCGACCCCGGCTTCCAGGGCTGGGTCGAGGCCGACATGATCTTCGTCAGCCCGGACGAATCCGGCCGCGTCATCAAGCTCAACGTGCGCGAGGGCGACGAGGTCAAGCCCGGCGATCAGCTCTATTCGGTCGACGA
>DASVOL010000032.1:0-1684 GCA_036383375.1 Bradyrhizobium sp.
CATGCCTATCATCGGACCGACGCTGACCTGTTATGGATCATGATTGAGGATGATTTGTTGCTATTGAGGGCGTTCGTCGCTCAAATCACCAGGGAATTGAAGCATTGACGATCATCGCGAAGTGGGCCGTTCCCCTGATAGCGGGCTTCCTCTTCATTTCCCCCGCCATCGCCGCCGATCCGAAGCCTGACGCCACGATCAAGAATGCGAGCATCGAGGCCAACGTCTATCTCGACGACAAGATCAAGGCAGATGGCGCACTGGCGGCCGATTGCCTGACCGAGGGCAAGAAGTGGATCGACAAGAACGCCGCGGAGGCAGCTTCCGCGCGCAAGGACGAGCCTGAGCTTTTCAAAGACCGCGGCGGCTATTCGTTCGAGCGCAAATATTCGGTGCGCTCCGTCGTCGACGGCCGCTATGTCAGCGTGCTGCGTGACGATTACATGGACACGCTCGGCGCGCATCCGAACACCGACGTCAACACCATCCTGTGGGATATGGCGGCGAAGAAGCGCATCAGCATCCGTCCCTTCTTCACCGAGACAGCCGACAACGGCCCGACCCTGACGGCGATGCGCAAGGCGATCGTCTCAGCGCTGAACGCCGAGAAGAAGCGGCGCGGCGCCGGCGAGACCGCAATCGCCGATTGGTACAAGGAGCTGAAGCCGACCCTGCTCAAGATCGGTGCCGTGACGCTGGCGCCGTCGACCGAAGCCGGCAAGAGCTCCGGCCTCACCTTCCACTACCCGCCCTACGCCGTCGGCCCCTACGCCGAAGGCCAGTATGTCGTCTTCGTGCCTTGGGAGGCGCTGAAGCCGTATCTGACGGCGGAAGGCGCGAAGATCTTTAGCGGCGCACGGCCGAAGGCCGACGCGGACGATGAGCCGCAATAGCCGCTTCAGCAGGCTCAGCCTGGCTGACGCGCCAGCGCTCTGACCAGGGAGCCGGTCCAGTCCGGGATCCACGCCTGGAACTGGCTGTGCCAGCGATCGGCGTCAGCGGGCGCCGTGTCGAGCTTGACCGACCATTCGATGAAGGTGCGGTTGCCCTCGACGACCGGCAGCAGATGCATCGTGCCCTCGTAGTGGGTCGGCTGCGGCGCGACCGAACCGGCATCCGACAGAAACGGCAGCGGCTCGATGCTGGCATAGGTCAGCGAATGCTGCGTGTCCGAGTGGCCGGCAAGACGTTGCCTGACCCAGAGCCCGAGATAGCAGAAGCGCCTGACAGCACCGACCTGGTCGCCACGCTTGTCGTCCTCGATCACGCTTTCGCTGACGCCCTCGATATAGGCGGGGTAATTGTTGAAGTCGCGGATCAGCGACCACACGGTATCGAGCGGATGGTCGAGAACGGTGCTGTAATAGGCTCGGGTCATGGCAAGCTCCAGGTATTGGTCCGCAGCGATGCGGAACGCGCCCTGATCAACCGCATGGCAGCGGGCGCGCCCACCCGATTTCCGATCTCGCGATTGATCGGGGACGAGCGCGGACTCCGCCCTCGCCTGCAACCGGCAGCCGTTGTAAACCAAGGCCCATGACCTCGCCGAAGCCCGCCCCTCCCGACATCCACGCCCTCGCCAAGCAGCTCCGCGCCGGCCAGCGCGCCGCGCTGGCGCGGGCGATCACGCTGGTCGAGAGCCGGCGCGGCGACCACCAGGCGGCTGCGCGCGAGCTGGTGCAGG
>DASVOL010000033.1:0-7318 GCA_036383375.1 Bradyrhizobium sp.
AGCTTGCCCTTCGGCAACACCCATTCATTGCGCTTGCGCAGGCGCACGACGGCAAAGCGCGGCGGAGCCTCCCGCCGCAGCACAATGCCTCCCGCCGCCAGAACAGGCGTCCGCGCCATCTCGTGTCCCAAAGGTTTGCGAATTAGGATCGTCGCACGACGATCCCAACTATTCTAAGGCATGATCGGAAAAAGTGGAAATCAGTTTTCCGGGCAAACCATGCTCAAAGAATGGCGCGAACGAGAAGGCGAGTTCAGAGTCCATATTTTGACGCGCTTTCTTCACGCGAACCGGTGCCCACTTCGCTCGAAAGCGCTATGAGGGCTTCCGCAACAGCGGTTCGCCGCATTTGATCCGCGTTCCCTCCGCGACATTGTCGCAGAATTCGAAATTGCCGGGTGCGAGCACGATGATGGTCGAGCCGTGCTCGAACCAGCCGAGCTCGTCGCCCTTCTTGACATGCGCGTCACAGGGGAAATCCACCGGGCCTCGCGACTGCGCGTTCAGCGTGATGTCGAGGAAATGCAGGCGCAGGCTGGCGACGAGGATCGCGGCGACCGGAACCAGCGTCAACGCCTCGCCGGTCGGAAGCTTCGCGCGCAGCACCGCGCGCTCGTTCTTGCAGAACAGCCGCTCGACCCGCTTCAGCGCGATCGGATTGACGTTCCAGACGTCGCCGTGAATGAACGTGACCTTGTCGATCGCAAGATCATAGGGCGCGTGAAAGCGGTGATACATGCTCGAGGTCAGCCGCAGCGTGACGAAGCGACCGTTGCGGTGCTGCTCCACCAGCGCGGGATCGCCGAGCAGATCGAGCAGCGAATACGGCGCGCCCTTGACCTGGAACAATTGTCCATCCTCGATCCGCCCATGCGCGCCGATGATCGCATCCGACGGGCTCGCGATGATGGCGGGATCGGCCACGGCCGGGCGCAGGCCGGGCTTGAGCTCGCGGGTAAAGCAATCGTGCAAACTCTTGAACTCGGTCTTCTTCGCCTCGGACAGATCGAGGTCGGAGAACAGCTTCCAGCAGGCGATCGAGGCATCGCGCACCAGGGGGTTCTCGACCTTGGAGAACCAGCCCATGAAGCGGGTGATCGCCGCCCGCGGAATCCGGTTGGTTAGCAGGAAATTGAGGTCTTCCTGCTGGGTGAATGCCGAGATCAGGCCCTTGACTGTCATGAATTTGTTAGGTGCCGAGGCTAGCGCTTCTGTCATGGAAACATCCCTTCCGATTCTCTCGCTGTCCGCCGCCGCGCTTGCCGGCGCCGCCGCAGCTTTCCCCAAAATTCAGGCCCGCCTCGCGCTGTCGCGGGCCAAGCACCGCTCGCTGACCGGACACTCCAAGATGTCCAAGATGGTCGCGCGCATGGTGCCGCACTACGAATTCGACATCGACGCGTTCTTCTGCTCCGACGGAGCCCCGAAGGACGTCGCAATGCAACGCCAGGACGGCTTCTTCCGCCTCGCCGGCCTCTACGCGGATCGCTACCCCAAGGGCCGCGCGCTGACCGCCGAGGTGACGGAGCGGATCTCCGACCTGCAGTTCACCGAAACCTACCGCGTGCCGTTCCAGTACAGCCGCCTGGTGCGCGAGCATCTCGGCACCTCGGCCTTCGTCGAGGCGTCCAGCGGCGTCACCGTCACCGACCTCGACGGCAATGTGTCCTACGACCTGACCGGCTCCTACGGCGTCAACATCTTCGGCAACGACTTCTACAAGGAGTGCATCGCCGAGGGTGAGAAGCGGGCGCACGCGCTCGGCCCGGTGCTCGGCCCCTACCACCCGATCATTGCCGACAACGTCAAGCGACTCTGCGAGATCTCCGGCCTCGACGAGGTCTCGTTCCACATGTCCGGCACCGAGGCGGTGATGCAGGCGGTGCGGCTCGCGCGCTACCACACCAAGCGGACCCATCTGGTTCGTTTCGCCGGCGCCTATCACGGCTGGTGGGGCGAGGTGCAGCCCGGCGTCGGCAATCCGGTGTCGCCGCACGAGACGTACACGCTCGCCGACATGTCGGAGAAGACCCTGCACGTGCTGCGCACCCGCAAGGACATCGCCTGCGTGCTGGTCAATCCGCTGCAGGCGCTGCATCCGAACGGCAACGCGCCCGGCGATTCCGCGCTGGTCGATTCGTCGCGCTCCTCCCGCTACGACCGCGCCGCCTACACCGAATGGCTGAAGAAGCTGCGCGAGGTCTGCACCGAACGCGGCATCGTCTTGATCTTCGACGAGGTGTTCGTCGGCTTCCGCCTCGCCGCCGGCGGTGCCCAGGAATATTTCGGCGTCAAGGCCGACATGGCGACCTACGGCAAGAGCCTCGCCGGCGGGCTTCCGGTCGGCGTGGTGTGCGGCCGCAAGGACCTGATGCGGCGTTTCCGCGACGACCGGCCGGCCGACATCTGCTTCGCGCGCGGCACCTTCAACTCGCATCCCTATGTAATGACGGCGATGGACGAGTTTTTGAGCCGGCTCGCCAGCCCCAACTTCCGTTCGATCTACAACGGGCTGGAGGAGACCTGGAACGGCCGCGCCAAGGCGCTCAACGACCGCCTCACGGCCGCGGGGCTGCCGGTTCGCGTCGGCAACATCTCGTCGATCTGGACCGTCTATTACACCGAGCCGTCCCGCTACAACTGGATGCTGCAATACTATCTGCGGGCCGAGGGACTGGCGCTGAGCTGGGTCGGCACCGGCCGCCTGATCTTCACCCTGAACTACACCGACGCCGACTTCGCCGAGGTCAGCGATCGTTTCGTCGCGGCTGCCGAGAAGATGAAGCGCGACGCCTGGTGGTGGCACAAGGAAGGCCTCACCAACAAGAACATCAAGCGGCAGATCCTGAAAGAGATGGTCGCCGTGAGGTTCGGGCGCTGAAGCCTTATCGGCTCTGACGCATCCACAGCCTTCTTTCACCTCTCCTGCTTGCGGGGGAGGTCGCATCGCATCGCAAGATGCGATCCGGGTGGGGGCTCTCTCCTCACAAAGACCATCGCAAGCGGTGACACCCCCACCCCGGCCCTCCCCCGCAAGCGGGAGAGGGAGCGCAGTCCTGTCGTGGCAAGCAGTTCGCCCTAATCTGTTCACGGTAGCCCTAGAGACGTAGATGCCCGGGACGAGCCCGGGCATGACGCATATCGGAGAGACGTTGGGAGCAACGATCAGGCGTGCCTGACGTGCTTCTCGAGACCCGGATCGATCAGCTCGCCCTTCATCAGGAACAGCGGCGCCTTGTGATAGAGCTTCAGGTCGTGGAAGGGGTCGGTGACGATCTTGGTCATCCAGACGAGGCCGGTCTCGACGTCGCGGATGAAGAACAAATGGATGGTGCGGAACAGCAGGCCGCCGATGCCGACCACGAGCCAGATCTTGGCGACCTGACGGGTGAAGTCGCCCATCGTGACCCAGGGCTTGAACAGGCCGAACAGCGTCGGATCGAAGTACAGCACCATCGGCGACAGCGCCCAGATCGCCATCAGCACGACCTTGCGCTGCAGATTGTAGCCGACCTTGATGTCTTCCTTGTGCTCGTGGGTCGCCTGGTTGACGTGGTCATACCCCTTCGGCTCGAAGAAGAAGTGACCGGCCTGACGCGAGGTCATCGAGACCAGCCAGCCGACCAGTGCCGACACGACCGGATCGAAGAACAGCATCACATAGGCGAACAGGAAGCTCAGCGCGCTGACGAAGTGCAGGCTCTGGTTGATCCGGCTGTGATGGTAGAAGCGATGGTCATCCCAACGCTGGGTACGCAGCTCTTGCAGAAAATTCTTGATCATTGGTTCCCCCAACATCTTTCGGGACAGGATTTACAGGGATTCGATGTATCGCGTGTGACATCATCATAATGACATATGACAATGCGGAGCGACGCCTTGACGCAACCGGAGAAGGGTTTCGCCTCATCCCGGCGAGGTTTGCGGGGATGAGGCGGAGGAGATCGTAGGCTCCTGGCTTGGGGGCGCTGTGCGCCACCTCACCCGGGAGGACCGGCGGCTCTGGCCGCCCTGGCCAAGCCGCCTCAGGCGGCTTTGGCGACATCCGCCTTGCGGAAGCGGACCAGCGAGAAGTGGCCGAGCGGCGGGATCAGGCGGCGTTCCGCGAGCTCCACGCCGCGCGCGCCGGCCAGCCATTTGGTGTAGCGCGACCAGGCGAACTCGGCGGTCCGAAAGCCGAGCGGCCGCACCACCGGCTGCAAGGTCTGCTCGATGAAGCGGCGGACGCCGGCATCGGCGCTGACGCGGGTCAGGATGATCATCTCGCCGCCGGGCTTGAGCACGCGGGCGAACTCATCCATCGCGGCTTCCGGGTTCGGCACCGCCGACAGCACGTACTGCGCCATCACCACGTCGAACGAATTGTCGGGGAATTCGAGCTTTTCGGCGTCCATCACCGCGAGGCCCTCGACATTCTTCAGGCCCTGCTCGGTCACCCGCTTCTTGGCCTTCTCCAGCATCGCCTCGGAGATGTCGGTGCCGAAGATGCGCACATTCTGGCTATAGAGCGGCAGCGAGATGCCGGTGCCGACGCCGACCTCGAGCACACGGCCACCGATCTTGTTGGTGGCCTGGATCGCAGCCTGCCGGCCCTTGCTGAATACGCCGCCGAACACGAGGTCGTAGATCGGGGCCCAGCGGTCATAGGCCTGCTCGACCGTCTCGCGGTCGAAGTCCATGGAACGGTCGGCGCCCAGCTTGATGATTTCAGCCATAGAGAGTCTCTCGTCTTTCGTTCGATTGAGCTGTTAATTCGGAACCGCACTGCGGCCGGCAACGCGGCGGGCGGGCCGCGGTGCGCGGCTCGGCTGCAACGTGGCCAGATTGCCGATGAACTGACGCGCACTGTTTTCCCAGGAACGCTCCAACGCAAAATTGCGGCAGTCCGCGCGCGACATGTTCAGCGCGCGCAGGCAGGCGCTGCGCAGATCGTTGTCGATCGCGCCGATCGGATGATCCGCGATGACGTCCTTCGGGCCGGTGACCGGGAACGCCGCGACCGGCGTGCCGCAGGCCAGCGCCTCGAGCTGCACGACGCCGAAAGTGTCGGTCAGGCTCGGGAATACGAACACGTCGGCGGCGGCGAGGTGCGAGGTCAGATCCTGGCCCTTCTTCTCGCCGAGGAAGATCGCGTCGGGATATTTCTGTTGCAGCGCCGCCCGTTGCGGGCCGTCGCCGACCACCACCTTGGAGCCCGGCAGGTCCAGCGACAGGAAGGCGTCGAGATTCTTCTCCACCGCGACGCGGCCCATGGTCATGAAGATCGGCCGCGGCAGATCGAGCAGCGCCGGCTGGTCCGGATTGAAGATCTTGGTGTCAACGCCGCGGGTCCAGAAGCCGAGCTTGCGGAAGCCGCGCTCGGCCAGCTCTGTGCGCAGCGAGTCGGTCGCGACCATCGTCATCGATCCGGACGCGTGGAAGTGGCGCAGCACGGCATAGCCGACGCTGTCGGGAATTCCGGTGCGCACGGAAACATATTCCGGAAAGCGCGTTGTGTAGGAGGTGGTGAAGGCGAGCTTGTTGCGCTGGCAATAGCCGCGCACCGCCCAGCCAATCGGTCCTTCGGTCGCGATGTGGATCGCCTCTGGCGCGGCCTCCTCGATCCGGCGCGCGATCTCGCGGCGGTTCGGCAGCGCCATCCGCAGACCCGGATAGGTCGGCACGCCGACCGAGCGGAAGCCGTCGGGAGTGAGGAATTCGATCTCGGCGCCGAGGGTCGCTGCGCTACGCGCAAGCGACGTCAGCGTCCGGACCACGCCGTTGACTTGCGGATGCCAGGCATCGGTCGCAACGAGTATGCGCATCGCAGGAGACCCAAATCGTTAATCTTGATTCTGCTCGCACGACGTTCTGACATGGATGTTTCAAACGTATGACGTCATCGAAATGTTAGGTTGTTTTTCACGGCGAACTGCCGGTTTTTCGTGTAACATGACAGCCAGATGTCAGAGCAGCAGAGTGAACATCCCGGCACGACGCGTCGCAGGCTCAAACGGCGAAACTCCTCGCTCCTGATCCTCGCGGCCGGCATCTTCGTGTTCGCCGTCGCCGCCGGCCTGCTGTTCTACGGGCTGCGTCCGGTGACGCTGAAGATCGCGGTCGGCCCGACCGGCAGTGACGACGTCAAGCTCATCCAAGGCTTCGCGCAGGCCTTTGCGCGTGACGGCAGTTCGGTGCGGCTGAAGCCGGTCACGACACAGGGCGCTGCCGAAAGCATCGCGCTGTTCACCGCGAACAAGGTCGACCTCGCGGTCGTTCGCGGTGATCTCAGCCTGCCGGCGAGCGCCGAGGCGGTTGCGATCCTGCGCAAGAATGTCGTCGTGCTGTGGGCACCGTCGGGCGGCAAGGGCAAGCCGCGGTCCGCGAAGATCAAGAGCATCGACGATCTCGCCGGCCACAAGGTCGGTGTCGTCGGCAGCACCCAGGCCAACGTCACGCTGTTGCGCGTGATCCTCACCGAGTCCGGCATCAACCCCGACAAGGTCACGATCAGCCAGTTCGCCGTCAACAAGGTCGCCGATCTGGCGCGCGATCCCTCGCTCGACGCCTACATGACCGTCGGGCCGCTCGACAGCAAGGTGACGGCGGACGCGATCGCGGCGACGGCGGCCGCGCGCGGCGAACCGAAATTCCTCCCCGTCGATGTCTCGGAAGCGATCGCGCAGAAACATCCGCTCTATGAATCCGAGGAGATCGCCGGCAGCATCTTCTCCTCGTCGCCGGCGCGGCCCGAGGACAAGGTCGAGACCGTCGGCGTCAATCACCTCATCATCGCGCAGCACACGCTGCACGAAGCGACCGTCGGCACGCTCGACCGCCAATTGTTCACGCAGCGGCTCCAGGTCGCGCGCGATCTGCCGGCGGCGGCCAAGATCGAGAAGCCGGACACCGACAAGGACGCGGCACTGCCGGCGCATCAGGGCGCGGCCGCCTATATCGACGGCACCGAGCGCACCTTCCTCGAAAAATACTCCGACTACATCTGGGGCGGCATCCTGCTGGTCTCCGGCCTCGGCACGGCGGGCGCCTGGCTGCGCCATTACGTGAAGCGCGACGAGCGCGAGCGCTACATCACCCATCGCGACGGCCTGCTGAAGCTGATCGCGCGGGTGCGCGACGCTGAGACGCCGGAGGAGCTCGCGAAAATGCAGGGCGATGCGGATGCGCTGCTGCGCGAGACGCTCGATTGCTACGACGACGGCGCGATCGAGGAAGGCGATCTCACGGTGATCGGACTGACCCTCGAGCAATTCCATCACGCGGTCTCCGACCGCCGCACGGTGATCGGCGGCGACCGGCCGGGCCTGCCGAGGATGCG
>DASVOL010000034.1:0-8194 GCA_036383375.1 Bradyrhizobium sp.
TCCGCCGCCTCCTTGCCGCCCTCGATCGAATAGACGGTGCCGAGCGCCGCGACCGCGACCTCGCGCGCCGCCATGCCCGGGATCAGCGCCACCGCGATCTGCCAGTTGAAGCCGATCGGCCGCAGCAGCGGCTCGAGCGCGTGACCGATCATCGCCGCGAAGCTGTAGTTGATCGCCGGCCCCTCGGCGCCGGCCGGCGCGGTCGGGAACGAGGCGAGGAACCAGATCAGCACCATCATCGAGAGGATCGTGGTGCCGGCGCGGTACAGGAACATCTTGGCGCGATTGAGCACGCCGATCGCGATGCTGCGCAGCCGCGGCACCTTGTAGTCGGGCAATTCCAGCATGAACGGCGCCGGCGCATGGTCGCGCCACAGGAAGAACTTTGCGATCGCCGAGACCGTCAGCGCGCTGGTGATGCCGGCGGCATAGAGGCCGAACATCACGAGCCCTTGCAGATTGACGAAGCCCCACAGCGAGGTCGCCGGAACGAAGGCCGAGATGATCAGCGTATAGACCGGAATCCGCGCCGAGCAGGTCATCAGCGGCGCGATCAGGATCGTGGTCAGGCGATCACGCCGGTTGTCGATCACCCGCGTCGCCATGATGCCGGGAATGGCGCAGGCAAAGCTCGACAGCAGCGGAATGAAAGCGCGGCCATGCAGCCCGGCGCCGCCCATGATGCGGTCCATCAGGAATGCGGCGCGCGCCATGTAGCCGAAATCTTCCAGCAGCAGGATGAACAGGAAGATGATGATGATCTGCGGCAGGAACACGATGACGCTGCCGACGCCTGAAATCAGGCCGTTCTGCAGGAAGCTCTGCAACAGGCTCCAGCTTTCCGGCAGCAGATCGTGGATCAGCTGTCCGAGCGCGGAGAAACCGTCCGACAGCAATTCCATCGCCGGTTGCGCCCAGGTGAACACCGCCTGGAACATCACGAACAGGATCACGGCAAGGATCACGAGACCCCAGACCGGATGCAGCACGACCGAATCGATCCGGTTGGTCAGCGTGTCGGGTTTGGTCGGCAGCGTCACCGCCGCCGCGATGATGCGGTCGGCCTCGCGTTGCGCCGCCTTGAGGTCGGCGATCGTCGGCGTCGCCCACTCGCTGGCCGCCGCCTCGTGCGACCTCGCCAGGAATTCGTCGGTCCGCTTCAGGAGCTCGTCGACGCCGCCCTTGCGGACCGCAACCGCGGTCACGATCGGCAGGCCGAGCTCCTGCGACATGCGATCGAGATCGATCGTCACGCCGCGGCGCTTTGCGATGTCGATCATGTTGAGCACGAGCATCATCGGCCGGCCGACGCGCTTCAGCTCGAGCACCAGCCGCAAGGTCAGCCGCAGATTGGTGGCGTCGGCGACGCAGAGCACGAGATCGGGCACCGCCTCGCCGTCGAAGCGGCCGAGCACGATGTCGCGGGTGATCTCCTCGTCCGGGCTACGGCCGCGCAGCGAATAGGTGCCGGGCAGGTCGAGCACCGTCACGCTGCGGCCCTCCGGCGTGACGAAACCGCCGGATTTGCGCTCGACCGTGACGCCGGGGTAGTTCGCGACCTTCTGGCTGCTGCCGGTCAGCCGATTGAACAGCGACGTCTTGCCGGTGTTCGGCGCGCCGACCAGCGCCAGGCGCAGGGATGCAGTTGTCATTCGACGATCACGGCCATGGCTTCGCTCCGGCGCAGCGCGATCGTGATGTTGTCGACGCGCACCGCGATCGGATCCCGCCGGATCGTGCCTTCATGCAGGATTTCCACGCGCGCACCCTCGACAAATCCCATCTCCACCAGGCGCTGCTCGAGCTCCTGCGGAGACAGCGATGACCCCGTCACGAGCGCATCGAGCCTGATGATTTTTCCGACAAACCCGCGATCCGCATGTCCGAGCCGGATGTCCTGTAGATTATCCTGGGAGGAGTTTGGATCGCCTGTCATGCGGCCTGTGTTTCAGCAGGTAGTCACAGGGTCAAGCATTTGCCCGTGAGAGGTTTTAGAACTCCTAAAAACAGCGCCCGCGACCGTCATCCCGGCCGATTTTCCGCTTGACTGGCGGCGCGGCGCTAACGGGGCCGTGATGAGGCTCGGCAGCATCCGCCTTCCGCCGCCCCGGACGAGAGCCCCTTCCAATCGATCGATCCGGGTTGTCCTCCGGTAACCTTGACCGACGGCTGGATGACGAGGCCGCCGGCGCGCCGGGCGCCGGGATGGGGATTCGCTTTCTCCGGCGCGACGGTTTGCGTTAAGGTCCGCAAGAAGCCGGAGCGCCCGTGCCGACCGCTGCACAACGCAATTCGCTGAGACTGCTGCGATGGATGATGGCCGCCTCGCTGGCCCTTCCGCTGGCGCTGTTCATGTTTGCTTCCGCGATGTCCCGGATCTCGACCCGAGAGGCCGCCGACCAGGAAATCCAGCGCACGCTTGACGTCGCCCATGAGCACGCGCTCAAGGTGTTCGAGACCATCGACCGGAGCCTCGCCGAGGTCACCGAGGTCGTCCGCGGCATGAGCGACGCCGAGATCGTCGCGCGCGAGAAGGGCCTGCACGAGCGGCTGCGCCGGATCGCCGACACGCTCCCCCAGGTGAAATCGATCTGGGTGTTCGATGCCAGCGGCCATGCCCTGGTCAACAGCCTGGTGCAACCGGCCCCCGACATCGATTTCTCGGATCGGGATTACTTCCGCATCCACGCCGATCGCGACATGGGCACCTATATCGGCGAGGTGCTGACGCCGCGGCCGCCCTACCAGGGAGCCCGGTTCTTCAGCGTCGGCCGCCGCCGCAACAACGAGGACGGCAGCTTTGGCGGCGTGATCCAGGCCTCCGTGCTTCCGGAGTATTTCGAGAATTTCTACGCCAAGATCGGCCGCGAGCCCGGCAGCTTCCTGGCGCTGATCCGGACCGATGGCTCGATCCTGGCGCATTTCCCGGTCATCGACCACGACGCCAGGTTCGAGCCGAGCGGGCCGCTGGGGCGACAGGTCGTCGCCAATCCCGAGACCGGCGGCATGACGATCCGCTCCCCGGCCGACGGCATCGAACGGCGCATGCGCTATCAGCGGCTGGCCGAATACCCGATCTATGTCAGCGCCGGGCTCGAAACCTCAGCGATCCACGCGCGCTGGATCTCGACCATGGCGCAGCACCTGATCTTCGGCATACCGGCGACTGGGCTGTTGTTCGGCCTGCTCGTGCTCGCCTATCAGCGAACCGAGCGCCTGGAGGAGGAGGCCGACCGGCGCATCGAGGCCGAGGACGCGTTGCGGCATGGCCAGCGGCTGGAGGCCCTCGGGCAACTCACCGGCGGCGTCGCGCATGACTTCAACAATCTGCTCACCGTGATCCGCGCGTCGGTCGACATGTTGCGGCGGCCGGACCTGCCGGAGCCGCGGCGGCAGCGCTACATCGATGCAATCTCCAACACCGTGAACCGTGCCGCCAAGCTCACCAACCAGCTGCTTGCGTTCGCGCGCCGGCAAACCCTGAAGCCCGAGGTGTTCGACGTCTGCCAGAATGTCCGCACCCTGAGCGAGATGATCACCACCCTGATCGGCTCGCGGATCGAGATCACCGCGCAGGTGCCGGACGAGACCTGCCTCGTCAACGCCGATGCCGGCCAGTTCGAGACCGCCATCATCAATATGGCGGTGAATGCGCGCGACGCGATGGACGGCGTCGGCCGGCTCACGATCGCGGTCCGCGCCGTGAGCAATCTGCCGGCAGAGGCGATCACGCCGCCGAGCCCGCACGGCCATGTCGCGGTGTCGGTGACCGACACCGGCGTCGGCATTCCGCAGGAGCTGTTCGGCCGCATCTTCGAGCCGTTCTACACCACCAAGGAGGTCGGTCACGGCACCGGCCTTGGCCTGTCGCAGGTGTTCGGCTTCGCCAAGCAATCCGGCGGCGAGGTCACCGTGACCAGCGAGGTCGGCAAGGGCTCGACGTTCACGCTGTATCTCCCGCGTGTCGTCGGCAGACACAACGCGCAATCGCCGCTCACGGAGGATGCGCCTTCGGTCGATCCGACCAGCGCGTCGGTCCTCATCGTCGAGGACAATGCCGAGGTTGGAAAGTTCGCCGCCGACACGCTGACCCAGCTCGGTTGCACCTGCGTGCTGGTGGAGAACGCCACCCACGCGCTGGAGGAGTTGGCCATCGACTCCGACAGGTTCGACCTGGTGTTCACCGACGTCGTGATGCCCGGCATGAGCGGCATCGAGCTTGCGGAGGAGATCCGCCGGCAGCGGCTCGATCTGCCGATCGTGCTCGCCTCCGGCTACAGCCAGGTGCTGTCGCAGCAGGGCAGCGGCGGCTTCGAGCTGCTGCAGAAGCCGTATTCGGCCGAGCAGCTGGCCCGCGTGCTGCACAAGGCCACGCGCTCGCGCCGGCTGAAGCGCGATCAGGCGCCGGCTTCGTGACCATGGAACGTAGGTTTTCCGATTTCGCCACACCACCGGTGTCATCACCCGCGCATGCGGGTGACCGAGTATTCCAGAGACGGTAGCGATTGAGCCGAGAGGCCGCGGCGTACTGGATCGCCCGGTCGAGTGTTCGCCCAGGGACATCAAGTCCGCTCAGCCTTCAAATCGGCAGGATGCTGCCCCATCTTGCGACAATGCAGGACTTTCGGGTTTCACCGCGCGGTGTTGTCACGTTCTGTCTGTTCATCGTGCTGTTTGGTGCAGCGATGAAGCTGGACGGCGCGGTCGGCTACGTGCGCATCGTGTGGACGATCCTGGTGTGGAACGGGTTGCTGCTTGGCTCGCTGCTGCTCGTCGCGCGGCTGTTTGCTGCGCGGCACGATCCTGAGGCGGCGCGGCGCATTCAGGCCCAAGGCGCCTATGGATTGTTGCCCGCCAGGCTACGGGACTGGCTGTTTTCCTAGCCCCGGCCGGAATGTATCCAGGACGAGTTGCCGGAGCTGGAATGGAACCGCTTGATTTGCCTGGCGTTGTCGTGACATGGCCAAAGCGGCGTCAAAATCAGATCCCTCGCGCAAGCAATCTTCGGCCAAGGCCGCGTCACCTCGGCAAGCGAGCACGAAGCGCACCGGCAGCGACACCAAACAAGACGAAGCTGACGACAAATCCGAATTCGTCGAGATCATTGCCGAAGACGGCGACCATGTCGAACCGCCGCCGCCGGAAATTGTCGAGCCTGATCCCGAGTTGTCGCCCGAAGAGGCCGAACAGGCGCGCAAGGACTATCTGCTGACGCGGTTCTGGATCACCGCGCGTGGCTATTGGGGCCGGAACGGCGACCGCCTGGCCTGGCTGTTCACGATCGGCCTGCTGCTGCTCATCGTCGCCAATGTCGCCGTCCAATACGGCATCAATATCTGGAATCGCGCAATCTTCGATGCGATCGAAAAACGCGATTCGGTCACTGTCTTTCGCCTGACCGCCATCTTCTTTCCACTTGCGATCGGCAGCGTGCTGCTCGGCGTCGCCCAGGTGTTCGGCCGCATGGGCATTCAGCGGCGCTGGCGCGCCTGGCTGACCAACGCCGTCGTCTCGCGCTGGCTGGCGAACGGCCGCTACTACCAGCTCAATCTCGTCGACGGCGATCACAAGAATCCGGAGTATCGCATCGCCGAGGATCTGCGGATCGCAACCGACTCGCCGGTCGACTTCATCGCCGGCGTGACGTCGGCGCTGCTGTCCGCCGTCACGTTCATCGTCGTGCTCTGGACGATCGGCGGCGCGCTGACCCTGACGCTCGGCGGTTCCTCCGTCAGCATCCCGGGTTTCCTGGTCATCGCCGCGATCATCTACGCCGCGATCGCGTCGGGCTCGATCATGGCGATCGGGCGCCGCTTCGTGCAGATTTCGGAGGAGAAGAACCAGGCCGAGGCCGAATTCCGCTACGTCCTGACCCGCTTGCGCGAGAACGGCGAAAGCATCGCGCTGCTTGGCGGCGAGGCCGAGGAACGCGACGGCATCGACAAGACATTTTCGAACGTGCTGCGGCAATGGGCGCGGCTCGCCGGACAGCACATGCGCACGACGCTGGTGTCGCAGGGATCGAATCTCATTGCGCCGGTGGTGCCCTTGCTGCTGTGCGCACCAAAATTCCTCGAGGGTAGCATGACGCTCGGCCAGGTGATGCAGGCAGCCTCCGCCTTCACCATCGTGCAGACCGCGTTCGGCTGGCTGGTCGACAATTATCCGCGGCTCGCCGACTGGAACGCCTGTGCGCGGCGCATCGCATCGCTGATGATGTCGCTCGACGGGCTTGAACGCGCCGAGACCGGCGACGGCTTCGGCCGCATTGAGCGCGGCGAGACCGGGGGCGAGGCCATGCTGAGCCTCAACGACCTCTCCGTCACGCTCGACGACGGCACGGCGGTGGTCGGCGAGACTGAAGTCGCGATCGAGGCCGGGGAACGGCTGCTGGTCGCGGGCGAATCCGGGACCGGCAAGAGCACGCTGGTCCGCGCCATTGCCGGCTTGTGGCCTTGGGGCGGCGGCAGCGTCAGCCTGCATGCGGACCGCCGCCTGTTCATGCTGCCTCAGAAGCCCTACGTGCCCTCGGGCACGCTGCGGCGCGCGGTAGCCTATCCCGGCGCCGCAGAGGACTGGAGCATCGATGAGATCGGCGACGCCCTGCACAAGGTCGGCCTCGACCATCTCAAGGAGAAGATCGAGGACGACGCGCCGTGGGACCAGACGCTGTCCGGCGGCGAGAAGCAACGGCTCGCCTTTGCCCGCCTGCTGCTGCACAGCCCCGACATCGTCGTGCTCGACGAGGCCACCTCCGCGCTCGACGAAAAGAGCCAGGACAAGATGATGGAAATGGTCACGACGGAATTGCCGAAGGCGACCATCGTCAGCGTCGCCCATCGCGTCGAGCTCGAAGCATTCCATAGCCGGAAGATCGTGCTGGAGCGCCGCAAGGGCGGAGCCAAGCTGGTCAGCGACGTCGACCTGATTCCGCGCAAGGGCAAGCGAAGGCTGCTTGGACGCTTCCTGCGGCAACGGCGAGCCTCGGCCAAGATGTCGGACAAGGCGGCATAACGGGCGTTACCGCTCCCGCCAGAACCAGCTATGCATGCGCCGCTTTCGATGGGGACATGCGTGATCCCCAGCGAAAATCCGGGACCAGACCATCCGCGGCCAGAGCAGCCCCGGATTGCGCTTCGCCGCATCCGGGCTACATCTTCGTTTCGCCTTTCCAAGGGGAAGTGAAACGAAAGCGCGGATACCAATGCGGCACAACAGGGGAAGCTCGCAATGATCGACCATATCGGCTTTTCGGTCTCCGACTACGAACGCGCGAAGACGTTCTACCAGACGGCGCTGGCGCCACTCGGCTACGGCCTGATCATGGAAGTGCCGGCGGAGGTGACCGGGCACGCGCCGGCGGCGGGTTTCGGCGCCAACGGCAAGCCGGATTTCTGGATCGGCGGCGAAGGCGCGATGAACAAGCCGGTGCATATCGCGATCACGGCCAAGGACCGCGCCACCGTCGACGCCTTCTACAAGGCCGCGATGGCGGCCGGCGGCCGCGACAACGGCGCGCCCGGCATTCGCGCGCATTATCATCCGAACTATTACGGCGCGTTCGTGCTCGATCCCGATGGCCACAACATCGAAGCGGTCTGCCACACGCCCGGGTGAGGTGCTTCAGGAAACGCCGCAGCGACCGGACGAGCCGTACGGCAGCACCGACGAATCAGCGGTGCGCCGACCGCCCGGACCATCCGGCCCGCCGCCTGCGACAGATCGCCCCGCACCGCAGTGATTCACGCGCGCGCCTTAGTTCCCCATCGATCGCGATCGTGTCCAAGCGTTTCTTCTGAATGTCCAGTGAACAAACGCACATGCAACCCGTTATAATGTCGAAATAAACTTCGCCGATGATTCGTGGCTCGCCACAATCCGGCCTAACGGCTGGCAATTCATCGTCCTGCCGAATTGTTCGGCTCTGACTTCCTTTCCTTCCTGCCCAGACTTTTCCGCCCGGGGACTCCAAGACCATGACAAAGCTTCGTCTCGTGCTGCTTGCCACGACTGCGCTGACGGTGATGCAGTTCGCCACCTCAGCGTCGCACGCACAAACTTCGCCGCTGGTCGTCGCACAGGCGCAGCCAAAGGAAGAACTCGGACCCGACGGAAAGCCGAAGCCCCGGCCCGCGCCGGGCGCTCCCGCGCATCCGGCACCGCCCGCAGCCGCACCGCATCCGCAGGCGCCACC
>DASVOL010000035.1:0-3875 GCA_036383375.1 Bradyrhizobium sp.
GTGCCGGTTGCCGCGGCCACGCCAGCCGCTCCGGCGGGTGGCCCTGCCAATCCGCCACCCTCCACCACGGCGATCGCACCCGACGGCTCGATCATCACGGCACCGAAGCCGGCAAAGCGCGTGTTCCGTCCGGCCCAGGCCCAACCGCAGCAGCAGCCACAGACGCAGCCTTGGCTGCGTGACCTGTTCGGTTTCGGCGCGCCGCAGCAGCAGCGCCCGCTGGTCGCGCCGCCGCCACGCCCGCCGCGCAGCATCGGACAGCGGGCCGCAGGGCCGGGGAATCCCTGGCAATAGCCGGCGCGTTTCGATCATGGAAAAACCGTAGGGCGGGTTAGGCGAAGCCGTAACCCGCCGATGTCGTATGCGCGGAGAGACGGCGGGTTACGCTGACGCTAACGCGCCCTACGCAGCTCAGCCGTAATAGCGCCAGCGTGACGGCGGGCGGCGCGGCTGGCGCGTCATCAACAGCGCCAACGCAAAGCCGATGCCGCCGGCGATCAAGAGCGAACCGAGCGGATTGTCCTGCACCGTTTGCGCCATCGCCTTCTGTCCGCTGCGAACGGTCTCGCCGCGATGTTCATAAGCATCCTTGAAAGTATCCTTGGCGAAATTTACCGCGGTGTCGGCGGCGTCGCGCGCGGCATCCTTGGCCTGGCCGTAGAGATCCTGCACCGCGCCGGCGGCCTCGCGCGCGCGGCCCGAGGCCTGAGTCTGTGCATCGCCGGTCGCATCGCCGACGGCGCCTTCGGCTTTGCCAACAAATTCCTTCGCCGTTCCGAAAATCCGATCCTTGTCCATCATGACTGCTCCCTGAAACTGTCAGGGAGCCAACCGCCGAGCCTCGCACAAGTTCCTGCGGCTAAAGGATCAGCCCGCCATCGACGATGATGGTCTGGCCGACGACGTAGGAGGCAAGCGGCGAGGCCAGGAACAGCGCGGCGCCGGCCATATCGGCGGGCGTGCCGAGACGCTTCAGCGGAATGCGCTCGAGCGCGCCTTCGAGCCGCTTCGGATTCGCCGTCGTCGCCTTGGTCATCTTGGTGTCGACGAGGCCCGGCGCGATGCCGTTGACGCGGATGCCGTTCTCCGCCCAGGCCTCACCGAGCGTGCGGGTCAGCCCGACCGCGCCGGTCTTCGAGGCGTTGTAGGCCGGATTGCCCATGGTGGAATGATAGGCCGCGGTCGAGCTCACAATGATCAGCGATCCTTTGCTCGCGCTCAGCATCGCGTGGAATTTGGTGGCGCAGGCCATCAGGCTCATCAGATTGACCTCCATCACCTTGCGGAAACCCTCCATCTGGAATTCCCCGCGGCGGTAAATCACTGCGCCCTGCGCCAGCACCAGCACGTCGAGCCGATCGAACGACGGCGTGAGGCTTTCGATCGCTTGCGGATCAGAAACATCGAGCTGCGCATAGGCAAGGCCATCGAGATGCGAGCCTTCCTCGGCGGAATAGTCGCTCGCCTGCGCGCGGGTGCCGTACACGGCAACGCGCGCGCCCTTGGCGCGGAAGGCCTGCGCGATGCCGTTGCCGATGCCGCTGGAGCCGCCGACCACCAGTACCTGCTTGCCGCCGAAATCGAGCTCGTTCATCGCGTTTCTCTCCCGTGTCGTTTTCTTGATTGAGCATGATCCCTTTCGAAAAGCCAACGCAAAAGCCAACGCAGAACTTGCGTTAACGCGCTGCGCGCGTGCCGATATCGGATCGCCGGTTTGACGTCTTTGCGGATCGGTGCCAGCGTTGCCGCTTCGCACTACAAAAAAATCAACGGGAGGTCCGTCGTGTCCGAATTCAAACAGCTCAGCCGCTCGGTGAAGGGCCTCACCGTTCTCGTCACCGGCGCCGCCAGCGGCATGGGCCGCGCCACCGCGCGCGTGTTCGCCGATGAAGGCGCCAATGTCGCGGTCACTGATCTGACCGAAGAAGGCACGCAAGCGGTGGCGAAGGAGATCGCAGCAAGCGGCGGCTCGGCAAAGGCCTGGACGCTCGACGTCAGCGATCGCGACGCCATCACCAGGGTCGTCAACGATGTCGCCGCGCATTTCGGCGGGCTCGACATCATCGTCAACAATGCCGGCATCTCGGTCCGGGTGCCGATCGACGATCCCGGCTATGAAGACGCCTGGGCCAAGGGCATCGCGGTGATGCTGACCGCGCATCCGCGCATCATCCGCGCCGCACTGCCCTACCTGCGCAAGTCGCGCTCGCCGCGCATCGTCAACATCGCCTCCACGGAAGCTCTGGGTGCGACAGGCCTGCATAGCCCCTACTCCGCGGCGAAAGGCGGCGTCACCAGCCTGACCCGTTCGCTCGCGGTGGAACTGGGCCGCGAAGGCATCACGGTGAACTGCATCTGCCCGGGCCCGATCCGCACCGCCATCACCGATCGCATCTCCGAGGAGCACAAGACGATCTACGCCAAGCGCCGCACCGCGCTCGCGCGTTACGGCGATCCGGAGGAGGTCGCGCACATGACGCTCAGCCTGTGCCTGCCCGCCGCATCGTTCCTGACCGGCGCGGTGATCCCCGTCGACGGCGGGTTGATGGCGCGGAATGCCTGACCCGCATCTGGCTGCGGAGCGTTGACAGCGCGTGCGCCGGGAGTAGCCTTCTCGTCAAACGAAGCGGGATAACCGCCCGCGAGATACGGGGAGATACGCCAATGACGGTCCTGATCCGGCAGCTTCACAAGCACTTCGTCGGCGAGGTCTCCGGCGTCGATCTGCGCAAGCCGCTGACGAAGCAGGAAGCGATCGACATCGAGGCCGGCATGGACAAATACGCCGTGCTCGTCTTCCACGGCCAGGACATATCAGACGAACAGCAGATGGCGTTCGCGCTGAACTTCGGCGAGCGCGAGAACGCGCGCGGCGGCACGGTGACCAAGAAGGAAGACTACCGCCTCTCCTCCGGGCTCAACGATGTCTCCAATCTCGGCAAGGACGGCAAGCCGTTGCCTAAGGATCACCGCACCCATCTGTTCAATCTCGGCAACTGCCTGTGGCACTCCGACAGTTCGTTCCGGCCGATCCCGGCGAAATTTTCGCTGCTGTCGGCGCGCGTGGTCAACCCGAAGGGCGGCAACACCGAGTTCGCCGACATGCGCGCGGCCTACGACGCGCTCGACGACGAGACCAAGGCCGAGATCGACGACATGATCTGCGAGCACTCGCTGATGTATTCGCGCGGCTCGCTCGGCTTCCTCGACTACACCGACGAGGAGAAGGAGATGTTCAAGCCGGTGCTGCAGCGCCTGGTGCGCACGCACCCGGTACACGGCCGCAAGTCGCTGTATTTGTCCTCGCATGCCGGCGCCATCAGGGGCATGAGCATGCCGGAGGCGCGGCTGTTGCTGCGCGATCTCACCGAGCACGCCACGCAGCCGGAATTCGTCTATGTGCACAAATGGACGGTGCATGACCTCGTGATGTGGGACAACCGTCAGACCGTGCACCGCGTGCGCCGCTACGACCAGTCGCAACCCCGCGACATGCGCCGCGCCACGGTGGCCGGCACCCAGCCGACGGTGGCACAGGAAGCGGCGGAGTAGGTCCTCCGCTGTCGTAGCCAAAATCACCGCCGTCGTCCCGGGCAAGCGAAGCGCGACCCGGGACCCATAACCACAGGGCGCCGTTGTTGCGCGACGCTGCGGCCCCGGCGCGGCACCACAACGACGCTCCGTGGTTATGGGTCCCGGCTTTCGTCGGGACGACGTTTGGGGAGATAGCGCGGCGCTACGCGTGGCCGGCGTCGTTCGACAGCATGCCGGCCTCGATGCCGATCTTGCGCAGGGCGCGCGCGTATTTCTCGTCGACGTCGGTGCCGAAGATCAGTTCCGGATCTGCATCGCAATGCAGCCAGCCATTGTGCTGG
>DASVOL010000036.1:0-1662 GCA_036383375.1 Bradyrhizobium sp.
TGCGCGGCGTCCGCTCAAAAGTGCATCCGTTCGACCTGTCGCAGGCGCTGACCCGCCGCGCGACCCTGACCCGCGAATGGTTTGCCTTCCTCGACAAATATCCGGTGCTGCTGATGCCGGTCTCGGGCGAACTGCCGTTCCCCGATCATCTCGACCGCAAGGACGAGGCCTCGTTCGCGCGGGTCTGGCACGCGCAGCTGCCGCAGATCGCGATCCCGTTCATGGGGCTTCCCGGGCTGGTCGTCTCTACCGGCCTCGTCGGGCGGATTCCGGTCGGCGTGCAACTGGTGGCGGCCCGCTATCGCGAGGACCTCTGCCTTGCCGCGGGCGAGGCGGTCGAGGCCGGCGGCACGCCGTCGTCGCCGATCGATCCGGTGACTTGAGATGGCAACCGTCTACGATTTCACCGCCAAGTCGCTCGCCGGCGACGAGGTGCCGCTGCAGCAGTTCGAGGGGCAGGTGCTGCTGATCGTCAACACGGCGAGCGCCTGCGGGTTCACGCCGCAGTACAAGGGCCTGCAGGAGCTGCACGCCGGTCTCTCGCCGCGCGGCTTTGCCGTGCTCGGCTTCCCGTGCAACCAGTTCGGCGCGCAGGAGCCGGGCGATGCCAAGCAGATCGCTTCGTTCTGCGAGACCAACTACGCCGTGACGTTTCCGATGTTCGCCAAGATCGACGTCAATGGCTCAGCCGCGCATCCATTGTACGAGCACCTGAAACGTGAGAAGTCGGGCCTGCTCGGGCCGGCGATCAAATGGAACTTCACCAAGTTCCTGGTCGATCGCGCCGGCAAGGTCGTGGCGCGGCATGCGCCGACCGCCCGGCCCGAAGGATTGAAGAAGGAAATCGAGGCGCTGCTATGAGCGACGACACCAACGACCAATTCCCCGACCGCCTGTCGGTCGATCCGAACAGCCCGTATTACAACGCGGAGATTCTTTCGCGCGATGTCGGCATCCGCTTCAAGGGCGCCGAGAAGACCAATGTCGAGGAATACTGCATCAGCGAAGGCTGGGTGCGCGTCACCGCGGGCAATGCCAAGGACCGTTACGGCAATCCGCTGACCATCAAGGTGCACGGGCCGGTCGAGCCGTATTTCCGGGACAAGGCGAAGTCCTGATCACGCGACGCACTGAAGCGTCGCACGGAGGCCGTCATGGCCGGGCTTGTCCCGGCCATCCACGTCTTGGGGCGCCACCGAAAGAAAGACGTGGATGCCCGGGACAAGCCCGGGCACGACGGGAAGTTAAGCACTCACGCGTCAAAGGATTGAGCCCATGTCCGTCCGCATCGTCGACGTCCGCGAGGTCACGAAACCGATCTCCTCGCCGATCCGCAACGCCTATATCGACTTCACCAAGATGACCACGAGCCTGGTCGCCGTGGTCACCGACGTGGTGCGCGACGGCAGGCGGGTAGTCGGCTACGGCTTCAATTCCAACGGCCGTTACGGGCAGGGCGGGCTGATCCGCGAGCGGTTTGCGCCGCGGCTGCTCGAGGTCGATCCGAAATCGCTGCTCGATGCTGATGGCACCAACCTCGATCCGGACAAGGTCTGGTCGACGCTGATGTCGAACGAGAAGCCGGGCGGCCATGGCGAGCGTTCGGTCGCGGTCGGCACCATCGACATGGCTGTGTGGGACGCGGTGGCCAAGATCGCCGGC
>DASVOL010000037.1:0-1712 GCA_036383375.1 Bradyrhizobium sp.
GGCTTCAAGTCGGCCGATCAGGAAGAAGACGCCCGCCGCGGCGTCACCGGTGTCGATGTCGCCGTGCTCAAGGAGATCGGCCGCAAGATCACCAAGGTGCCGGACGGCTTCCGCGCTCACCGCACCATTCAGCGCTTCCTCGACAATCGCGCCAAGGCGATCGACACCGGCGTCGGCATCGACTGGGCGACCGGCGAGGCGCTGGCGTTCTGCACGCTGCTGCAGGAGGGCCATCATGTGCGCCTGTCAGGCCAGGATTCCGAGCGCGGCACCTTCTCGCAGCGCCATTCGGTCCTGATCGACCAGGAGGACGAGAGCCGCTACACGCCGTTCAACCATCTCGGCGGCGAGGACACCGGCCACTACGAGGTCATCAACTCGCTGCTGTCGGAAGAGGCGGTGCTCGGCTTCGAGTACGGCTACTCGCTGGCCGAGCCGAATGCGCTGACGCTCTGGGAAGCCCAGTTCGGCGATTTCGCCAATGGCGCCCAGGTGGTGTTCGACCAGTTCATCTCCTCGGGCGAACGCAAATGGCTGCGCATGTCGGGCCTCGTCTGCCTGTTGCCGCATGGCTACGAGGGGCAGGGACCGGAGCACTCCTCCGCGCGCCTCGAGCGCTATTTGCAGATGTGCGCCGAGGACAACATGCAGGTGGTCAATCCGACCACGCCGGCGAACTACTTCCACGTGCTGCGGCGCCAGCTGCATCGCGAAATCCGCAAGCCGCTGATCCTGATGACGCCGAAGTCGCTGCTGCGTCACAAGCGCGCCGTGTCGCGGCTCGACGAGCTCGGCCAGAACGCGACCTTCCACCGCATCCTGTACGATGACGCGCAGATGCTGCCGGACGAGAAGATCAAGCTGGTGCCGGACGACAAGATCCGTCGCGTCGTGCTGTGCTCCGGCAAGGTCTATTACGACCTGTACGAGGAGCGCGAGAAGCGCGGCGTCGACGACATCTATCTGATGCGCATCGAGCAGCTGTATCCGGTGCCGCTGAAGGCGCTGGTGCAGGAGCTCGGCCGCTTCAAGGCTGCTGAGGTGGTCTGGTGCCAGGAAGAGCCCCGCAACATGGGCTCCTGGCACTTCATCGAGCCCTATCTGGAATGGGTGCTGAACCAGACCAGCGCCGCCAACAAGCGTCCGCGCTATGCCGGCCGTCCGGCATCGGCGGCGACCGCCACCGGTTTGATGTCGAAACACCTGGCGCAGCTCAAGGCGCTGCTCGACGACGCACTGAACTAACTAACGGCCTTCACTGAAGCCATGCCCCGCCCCGTGCGCAATTGCGCACTGGAGCGGGGCATCCGGTATCCCGCGTATCCAGCCTCGCCGCTGTCGTCACGGAGTACCGGGTCGTTCGCTTTGGCGGACGGTGGCGGACCAGGTTTGCGACTGCCAATTTTGCGACCGCAAGGTTATCGAGGAAAAGATCATGACTGAAATTCGCGTTCCAACGCTCGGCGAATCCGTAACCGAAGCCACGATCGGCCGCTGGTTCAAGAAGGCCGGTGAGGCCGTCGCGGTGGACGAGCCGTTGGTGGAGCTGGAGACCGACAAGGTCACCATCGAGGTGCCCGCGCCGGTCGCCGGCACGCTCGGCGAGATCATCGCCAAGGATGGCGAGACCGTCGCCGTCGGCGCGCTGCTCGGCCAGATCAATGACGGCGCGGCTCCGGCCAAGTCGGCCGCCGCCGCCGCTCCGGCCAAGG
>DASVOL010000038.1:0-10772 GCA_036383375.1 Bradyrhizobium sp.
ACACCTGTGGTCCTACCCCCGTGCTTTCTACCTTTTTGCACGGGGCCCATGGGTGCGATCGGCACCCGGCTTTCCCTGCGCCCTCTGTTCAAGGAGAGGGCGGAACGAAGAGCAAAGCTCGGGCAATTCATGTCGCGAGAATACGGATGCGTGGCTCAGAGGCCCATGCAACAAATCCAGTGTCGTCCCGGCCTAGTGCGCAATTGCGCACGGGGACCGGGACCCATAACCACAAATGCGAATTGTCTTGCAGAGCTGTGGCTACAGCCCATCTCAGCAACACAACCCTGTGGTTATGGGTCCTTGCTTTCGCAGGGACGACAGCGGTGGATCTGGCGCGGATCGCCTACGCCGGCCTGAACCCCGCCTCAGTCAACGCCGCCCGCCCCTCGTCCGATGCCAGCGCGTCGAGAAAAGCCTGCACCGCAGGCCGCTGCTTGCGTGCCGTGACCAGCGCGAAGTCGTAGTGTTCTTCGGCAAGCGGAATGAAACCGAGCCCAGACGCGCGGGCGACCGGCGCGATGGTCATGCCCCAGTCGGCGCGATGCTGCGCCACGGCGGCGGCGACCGCATTGTGCGAGCGCGGCTGATTCCAGTAGCCGTCAGGCCGGCTGCCCGCCAGCAGGCGATCGATCAGGATGCGCGTGCCGGCACCCTGGTTGCGGTTGACCATGATGCAGGCGGGATCGGCCAGCGCGGCGCGCACCGCCTGTTCTGCGCTCAAGCCGGCAAAGCGCGTGTCGTCCTTGCGGAACACGATGCCCTGCATGCGCCGCCAGCCCGGCACGAGCTCGAGGCCATCGGCCAGATACGGCGTGTTGTAAGTTTCGGTCTTGTCGTCGAACAAATGGATCGGGGCGAGATCGCATTCGCCGCGCTTGGCGGCGGCGAGTCCGCCGAGACTGCCGACCGCGATCGAACGCACCACCAGGCCGGCATGCGCCAGCGGCGCGGTGACGAGATCGAGCCCGGTGCAATGGCTGCCGACGATCACGAGATCAGGCACCCGCACATGCGGCGTGAACAGCGTCACCTCCGCGTCGCTGCCGGCCGGCAATTGATCGGCCAACGCCTCGATCTTCAGGAAACCGTCGGCCTGCGCGAACGAGGTGATCGCGCCCGAGCCCTTGCCGCCGGGATAGGCGATCAGGCCGTCGGCGCCTTCGACCAGCGACACCATCACGAACTCGGTGCGCCCGAGTTCGGAGGCGATCCGCACCGGCACCTTCGCCGCCACCTTGGCATCCGGCCGCGGCGGCAGGCCGGCCATCCGCCGCAGCACCGGCACGATCATGTCGTGGAAGGTGAACATCGCCGAGGTCGGAAAGCCCGGCAGGATCACCACCGGCTTGCCGTCGCAGACCGCAAGGCACAGCGGCTTGCCCGGCTTCAGCGCCACGCCATGTGCGATGATGCCTGGCTTGCCGAGGCGGGCAATGATCCGGTGCGAGACGTCGCCCGCTCCCTTGGAGGTGCCGCCCGACAGCACCAGCATGTCGCTGTCCGCCAGCGCCTTGCGCATCGCGGCCTCGAGCATCGCCTCATCGTCCGCGATCGCGCCGAGGAACGACGCATCGCCGCCGTTCTCGGCAATCGCCGCGGTGACGATCGCACCATTGGTGTCGTAGATCGCGGCCGGCCGCAGCGTCTCACCGGGCTGCACCAGTTCGTCACCGGTCGAGAGGATCGCAACGCGCGGACGCCGCACCACTGCGACTTCGGCAATGCCGCAGGCCGCGAGCATGCCGATTTCGCGCGACCCGATGATCGTTCCTGCGCGCAACAACGCCTCGCCGCGCGCGATGTCGGAGCCGGCATAGGACACGAACTGCCCGGGCGACGCCGCACGGCGGACCTCGATCGCATCATGGCCGGCAGGCTGGGTGTGCTCGACCATCACGATCGCATCTGCGCCGCGTGGCACCGGACCGCCGGTTGCAATTGCGGTCGCGGTGCCCGGCAGCACCGGCCTGGTCGGCGCGGTGCCGCACGAAATGATCTCGTCATTCAGCGCGAGGCGCACCGGCGCGCCCTCGCCTGCGCTTGCGAGATCGGCGGAGCGCACGGCAAAGCCGTCGACATTGGAGCGATCGAACGGCGGCACGTCGATCGGCGCCACCACGTCCTCCGCCAGCGCACGCCCGAGCGCGTCGGCGAGCGGCCGGGTCTCGGACGGCAATCGGCGCGGGAACAGCGCCGCCTCGAAGCGCGCGATCGCCTCCTCGCGCGACAGGATGGTCAGGAACTGGTCCTGCTCGACGGATGGGTTGGGTTTCGGCGTGAAGATATTGGTCATCTCGGGAACTCACTCCCGCAACATATAGGCATCGACGACGGCGCCC
Organism: Bradyrhizobium sp.; assembly: GCA_036383375.1. Classification (GTDB taxonomy): domain Bacteria; phylum Pseudomonadota; class Alphaproteobacteria; order Rhizobiales; family Xanthobacteraceae; genus Bradyrhizobium. Next base: position 2,343 of record DASVOL010000038.1, read on the forward strand.
GCAGCGAAGCCCTCGGCAGCGCCGGGCACGATCAGCAGGCCTTCGCCGCGCGCGATGGCATCGAGCGACAGCTCCCCGATCGCAAGTGGGGTCCAGCAGCCCTGCCGACGCGTCAGCAGCACGACCTCTGCAATGCCGACGCCGGAGGCAATCTTGCGTTCCAGCGGCAGCGCCAATGTCTGACGCGGCCGACGGCCGGACAGGCGGTCGAGCACCGGAAGCGCAATGGCCCACCAGGCCGCGACAGCCTGATCCGGCGCGCCCGGCAAGGCAACGATCGGCGTCGCATCGATCCGGCCGACCGCTGCGGTGCGCCCAGGCTGCAGGGCAATGCCGTGCGCGAGCAACGTGCCGCAGTTCGCCAGCGCATTCACCGCCGCATCGGTGTGGCCAACGCCGGTGCCACCGATTGTGATGATCAGGTCGCAGCCGGGGGTCTCGAGCGCGTTGCCAATCGCCGTCACATCGGGTGTCGCCTCGGCATAGACGATCTCGGCGCCCGCGAGGCGCGCGGTGTCAGCGATCAATTGCGCGGTCAGCTGACCGTTGCAGATGTTGACGATGCGAAGCCGAGGCCGCCGGACGCGCAACAGCTCCAGTCCGGCCGCGTGCGCGAGCAGCAGACCGCGCGGCAGCATCAGCTCTCCCGCCGCGATCACGGCACGCCCAATCGCAATGTCACTGCCGGCACGCCGGACGCCCTGCCCCGGAATGGCTTCGGCGAGCACCTGCGGCAGCGGACCGGAGGTATCGACCGCATCGGCACCGACCACGCAGTCGGTGCCATCAGGCATCGCCGCGCCGGCCGCGACCCAGACCGGCGGTGCTGCCAGCGGCAGCGGCGCATAGGACGACGCACCCACAAGATCATTGGCGCGCATCGCCCAGCCGTCACTGACCGCCACATCATGCTGCGGATAGGCGCGCAGAGCCGGCATCTCGGCCGCAACGCAGCGCAAGGCGTCGGCCGGCGGCAGCTCGACCGGCTGGACCGGCGCGAGGTCGCGCAGCACGGCGGCCAACGCCGCATCGAGCGGGGTGAGCGAAGCCGGAAGGCGCTGGGCGGTGACCATGGCCCGCTATGGACTGAATCGGCCCCGAAAGAAACCGCCTCGGGCCGGTCCGGACCTCCGTCATTAGACCGATGGCGCGTTGACGCGGACCCTAAACTAGTTGCAAAAGAAACCAATATGACCGGGTCCCGGAGGCCCGGCACAACCATAATGGCCAATGCGCCAATTCAGGAGGGAGACAGAATGATCGCCACCAGACTAGCCGTGTTCGGGACGCTCGCAGCCGCGCTGCTGGCCTCCTCGGCCGTATCGGCGCAGGTATCCGACGACATCGTCAAGATCGGCGTGCTGACCGACATGAACGGCCCGGCCTCGACACCGACCGGACAGGGCTCGGTCACCGCCGCGCAGATGGCGGTCGACGATTTCGGCGGCAAGGTGCTCGGCAAGCCCATCTCGGTGATCGTCGGCGATCACCAGCTCAAGCCTGACATCGGCGCGACCATCGCGCGGCGCTGGTATGACGTCGATCAGGTCGACCTGATCGTCGACGTGCCGGTGTCGGCGGTCGGGCTCGCGGTGCAGAACATCGCCAACGAGAAGAAGAAGCTGTTCATCACGCATTCGACCGGCGCGACCGACTTCCATGGCAAGTTCTGCTCGCCCTATGCGATGCAGTGGGTGTTCGACACCCGCGCGCTCGCGGTCGGCACCGCGCAGGAAGTCGTGAAGCGCGGCGGCGACAGCTGGTTCTTCATCACCGACGACTACGCGTTCGGCCATTCGCTGGAGAAGGACGCCTCCGCGATCGTGACCAAGACCGGTGGCAAGGTGCTCGGCGCGGTGCGACCGCCGTTTGCGACGCCCGATCTGTCGTCCTTCATCCTCCAGGCGCAAGCCTCGAAGGCCAAGATCATCGGCATTGCCGGCGGACCGCCCAACAACACCAACGAGATCAAGACCGCCGCCGAGTTCGGCGTGTTCGCCGGCGGGCAGCAGATGGCGGCACTGCTGGCCTTGATCACCGACGTCCACTCGATCGGGCTGTCGGCCGCGCAGGGCCTGCTGCTGACCACCTCGTTCTACTGGGACATGGACGACAAGACGAGGGAATGGTCGAAGCGCTATTTCGCCAAGATGAACCGGATGCCGACGATGTGGCAGGCCGGCGTCTATTCCTCGGTGACCGCCTATCTGAACGCGATCAAGGACAGCGGCACCGACGATCCGCTCAAGGTTGCGGCCAAGATGCGCGAGAAGCCGGTCGAGGATTTCTTCGCCCGCAACGGCAAACTGCGCGAGGACAATCTGATGGTGCACGATCTCTGGCTCGTGCAGGTCAAGACCCCGGCCGAGTCGAAGTATCCGTGGGACTACTACAAGATCCTGGCCAAGATCTCCGGCGAAGACGCGTTCGGCCCGCCGGACCCGGCGTGTTCGCTGGTGAAGAAATGAGATAGGCGAATAGCGAACAGGGAGTGGCGAATAGATGCGATCGTCAGCTATGCGCCACTCACCATTCGCCGCGCTATCTCGCCACCCCGATCTCGCGAAAATATCTCAGTACACCGGGGTGGATCAGATTGATGTCGGGCGCGGCGGCGACGGTGTTCGCTGCCGTGGTCTCGCAAGCCTGAGCGAGCTTCTTGCAGAAGGCCGCCTCGACGCCGTGCAATGTCTTTGCCAGCCGGTAGGCGACATCGTCGGGCAGGCTCTCACGGACCAGGATATAGCTCCAGGATCCGACCGAAGAGATCGCCGCGGTCTGCTTCGGGTAGCTGCCGGCCGGGACCGTCAGCGGCTTCAGGAAGGTGTGCTTCGCGCGGATGCGGGCGATCTCGTCCGCGGTCGGTGCGATGAAACGCGCGCCGGTCGTGCTCTCGGCCATCTTGCTGAAGCCGGGCCAGCCGATGCCGGCGCCCCACAGCGCGGCGGCGCGACCGTCCTCGACCATCGCAGGGCCATCGCCGGCGCGATCGAGATAGATCGACTTGAAGTCCTCATCCTGCTTCAGCCCGATGCCGTCGAGGACGTAGCGCGACAGGATCGGCAGGCCGGAGCCCTTGGCGCCGAACGCGACGGGCTGGCCGACCAGGTCCTGGATCGTCTTGTAGGCGCTGTCGGCACGCACCACGAACATGCCCGGGCTCGAATACATCGCGGTCAGGATCTTGAGCTTGGTGGCCTTCGGCCGGCCGATGCCCATGAACGCCTCGTAGGACGGCTCACCGGCAACGGTTGCGATGTCGACGCTATCGGCCTCGAGCAGCGGGATGTTCTCGTTGGAGCCCTTGGTGTTGCGCGGCTCGATCGACAGCGTCGCATCGGCCGCATTCATCACCTCGGCGAAGGCATTGCCATAGAGCGGAAAGCCGCCACCTGGCGTCGCCGTGGCGAAACTGATCGTGGTTTTGGAAATGGTCTTGCTCCCCTCTCGCGCCGCCGCGCCGCCCGCGAGCAGCAGCGCGCCGGCGCAAATCATAACAGCGAATTTCATCCCGAGCCTCAAGCATTGCACATGAGCGCGACTATCGTCGCACGGGCGGGGTCGTAGGCAAAGCCGGCGTTTTGTGAAACCATGAAGGCAACAGTCACAAGAAAATGACGGGAGAAACGATGTTCCGGTTCGCACGTGCCGCGCTGCTTGGTTTGATTTGTTGCCTTGGCTCCGTTGCCCCCTCATCCGCATCCGACTATCCGAACCGTCCGGTGCGCTGGCTGATCGGCTTTGCCGCCGGCGGGCCGGTCGACATCGTGGCGCGCATCATGAGCCAGTGGCTGTCGGATCATCTCGGCCAGCAATTCGTGGTCGAGAACCGCGCCGGCTCCGGTGGCAACATCGCAGCCGCCGCCGCGATCAACTCGCCGGCGGACGGCTATACGCTCTTGTTCGTCGCGCCGAACAATGCGATCTCGACTTCGCTCTACAAGAAGCTGCCCTACGACTTCCTGCGCGACACCACCCCGGTCGCCAGCATCATGCAGCTCACCAACATGCTGGTGGTCTCGAACGCGATGCCGGTGAAGACGGTTCAGGAGTTCATCGACTACTGCAAGGCCAATCCGGGCAAGATCGCCTACGCCTCGTCCGGCAACGGCACCTCTGTGCACATGTCGGCCGAACTGTTCAAGGCGATGACCAAGTGCGACATGCAGCACGTGCCGTATCGGGGATCCGCGATCGCCTTCCCCGACATCATTTCCAACAAGGTGCAGCTGATCTTCGACAATCTGCCGTCGGCGCTGGAGCAGTCGCGCGGCGGCAATGTCCGTGCGCTCGGCGTGACCTCGCCGCAGCGCTGGCCGAGCGTGCCCGACGTGCCGGCGATCGCCGAGACGGTGCCGGGCTTCGAGGCAGTCGGCTTCTACGGCATCTCGGCGCCGAAGGGCACGCCGCAGGAAGTCATCGATACCCTCAACAAGGCGGTCGGCGAGGCCCTCAAGGACCCCAAGCTGGTGGCGCGCCTCGCCGAGGTCGGCGGCATCCCGAAGCCGATGACCCCGGCCGAATTCGGCAGACTGGTGGCCGACGAGACCGAGAAATGGCGCGAGGTGGTGGAGTTCGCCGGCGTCTCGGTGGATTGAGACGCCGATGGTGCGGTGGCGCCGGGCCTCGCGGCGGCATTGCCGAAACCCCGCGCACCCTGTAAACGGAGCCCGCACCGTTGCCGACCGCGCCCCGCGGCCCGCAAGGCGGCGGGGCCTGTAGCTCAATGGTTAGAGCCGGCCGCTCATAACGGTCTGGTTGCAGGTTCGAGTCCTGCCGGGCCCACCAAAGAGATCAATATCCTACCGGATTCTGGTTGCCCGCAGCGCGACGACCGCACCAGATACGTGCACTTTTCGTTCGTGGGAGCGGTTCGCGCTGCGCGGATCTTTCACCGCCCCCGCTCGATGAGCATGAGGGGCCTGTCAGCGCGCTGCGAGACAGGGAGGGCCGGCACCGAGACCGTCGGCGTGACGATCACATCGGCCTGGTCGAACGGGGCTTGCACCCGTCTCAGCGGGTCGGTTCGCGCGAACAGCGCGTCGCGAACGGCCTACGACTACTACAAGGTGCTGGCAACCATTCCAGGTGACCAGGCATTCCGGCCGCTTTCCGAAAGCGAGTGTACGCTGGTCAAGTAGAATTGCCTTTCGCCTGCCCGAGGTCTTGCACCGCCGCGGCAAGCGTTAACGCGTACCCAGGTCGCGCGCATTCGCGACTTGCATCGGTTCGAATTCGTGAACCTTCTCGGGCCGCAGCTTGCGATAGACCGGCGCGACGCTGCGATCCTCATCCACCAGCGTCAGGCGGTCGATCTCGGTCAAGTCCTCGGACGTGAACTTGATCTCCAGCGCCCCGATGTTCTGGGAGATGTGTTCGGGCTTGTCCGCTCCGGCGATGACCGTCGACATCGCGGGGCGCGAGAGCAGCCATGCCAGCGACATCTGCGGCAGCGTCCACCCTCTCGCTTCGGCGAACGCCTTGAGCTTTTCCTGGACGTCCCAGTTGCGCCGGCTGTTCCATGCCGCGTAGCTCGGGCTCGCGGCGGCACGCGTGCCAGGAATTGCCGGCGCATCCCGCCGGTACATGCCGGTCAGCAACCCTCCTGCCAACGGAAAATACGAGTTCATGCCGATGCCATACCTGACGCAGAACGGCACCATGCGCTTCTCGATGTCGCGGTAGAGCAGGCTGTAGTGGTCCTGCGTCGAGATGAACTTCTGAAGATTGTATTTCTCGGCGATCCAGAACGCTTCGCAGATTTCCCATTCGAAAAAGTTGGCTACGCCGAGGTACCGCACCTTGCCGGCGTGGACCAGATCGTCCAGCGCGCCAAGCGTCTCCTCGATCGGCGTGCGGCGGTCCGGCCAGTGCACTTGGTAAAGATCGATGTAATCAGTCTTGAGCCGCCGCAGGCTTGCTTCGCAGGCCCGCACGATGTGAAGCCGCGACGTCCCGATGTCGTTTGGACCGTGATCCATCCGGTTGCTGAACTTGGTGGCGATCACCGCTCGTTCCCGTCGGCCGGACAGTGCCGCGCCGAGCCTCTCCTCGGACGTGCCGATGCCGTAGCTGTCGGCCGTGTCGAAATAGTTGATTCCGCGGTCCATCGCGTGGTGCACCACGGCCTCGGCGCCCTTCGCATCGACAAACTCGCCGAAGGAAAAGCAACCGATACCCATCTCGGATACAGTTAGTCCGGACTTGCCGACCCTGCGGTACTTCATGCCGCCGGCGCTTTGCACCTCGAGCCCGATCGCGGTGACTTTCGCGCCTGCACGTGTCGCTTCGGACGCTGAGACGGTCATTGGAGCCTCCCGTTTTTCCTGCGTTATTTGTTGTAGTCCTGCCAGACGAACAGGCGCCCACCCAGCGCGAGCAGCAATCGGTCAACGGCAAATCCCATGCCCGCGATGACCAGGATGCCGCTCCACATCAGTGCGGGATCGAACGAGCGTTCAGCAAACATGATGAGATAGCCGAGACCGTCATTGGCCGCGATCAACTCGGATGCGACGATCAGCAGGAATGCCGTCGAGGTCGCGACGCGAAGGCCGGCAAACACGATGGGCAGCGCGGCCGGCAGGACGACATGCCAGATCAACTGGCGCTGGCTGGCGCCCTTGGTCAGCGCGTTCCAGATGAAGAACTTGTCGACATTCTTCACACCGGTATAGGTGTTGATCACGATCGGGAAGAAACAGCCGAGGAAGATCAGTCCGATCTTGGAGGCATCACCGATCCCGAGAAAGATCATCATCAGCGGGAACAGCGCGAGCTTGGGTGTCGGAAACAGCGCCGAGATCAGCGGGTCGAGAAAGCTTTCAATGACGCGGACGCGCCCCATCAGGACGCCGGCGCTGATGCCGGCGACCGCGGCCAGGCCGAGCCCGGCACCGGCCCGCATGAAGCTGACCCCGATGTGATGCAGAAGCTCATGGGTGACGAAGACCTCCTGGTAGAAGGTTCTGGCTACATCCTCGAGCGGCGGCATGAACATCGGATCAAGCAGATCGAGGCGCGACAGGATTTCCCAGATCAGAAAGATCAGGAACACCGGATAGTAGCGGAGGACCGCCGCAATCTTGATCCGGCGGAACTCGCCGGCGGGCGACCCCGGCGCACCCGGCCCCTCGCCTTCAGCACGCGAGGCGGAATCGGATACCGTCACGATCGTCATCCGATCACCTCCATGGTTTCCTTGCGAATGGCCGACCAGATATGGCCGCGCAGCCTGCCGAACTCCGGCAACGTGCGCGTCTCCTGCCGCGGACGCGGCAGATCGACCCGGACCACCTCCTTGACCCGTCCCGGCAGTGGCGACATCACGACGATCCGATCCGAGAGCAGCACCGCCTCATCGATGCTGTGGGTCACGAACAGCACGGTCTTGCGGTCGCGCTCCCACAGTTGGAGCAGTTGATCCTGCAGGACCTCACGCGAGAGCGAATCCAGTGCGCCGAACGGCTCGTCCATCAGGAACACGCTCGGGCCGCAGGCCAGCATCTGGGCGATCGCAATGCGCTGCTTCATGCCGCCGGAAAGTTCACGCGGATAGAAGTTTGCGAATTTGCTCAAGCCGACCATGTCGAGATAGCGCGCCACCAGCGAACGCCGCTCGCTCTCCGCAACGCCACGCATCTGCGGGCCGAATGCGACGTTTTCGGCAACCGTGCGCCACGGAAAGATGCTGGAATTCTGCAAGACCAGCCCGCGGTCCGGGTCCGGGCCGACGATCGGTCTTCCGTCGACCAGCACCTCCCCGTCGCTGGATCGGAGCAGCCCCGCGATGATATAGAGCAAGGTCGACTTGCCGCAGCCCGACGGGCCGACGATGCTGACGAATTCGCCGCGATGTGCCTGCAGATCGACCCGGTCGAGCGCCAGCAAGTCGCGGCCTCGGCCAGAGCTGAAGCGCTGGCTGATCCGTCGCACATCAACGTGAACGGCAGCCGCATCGGGGGTAGTGATGACCGCGCTCGTCATTGGCTGACCACCTTGTCCTCGTCCCATTTCATGCCGAGCCGCTCATAGGCCTTGCGCAGGTAGCTGATGTCGACGATCTGCTCGTAGGTCACCACCGGCTTGCCACGAAGCTGACCGGACTCGGTCAGGATCTTGCCGTAGGCCACAAACGTCGCTTTGGGCAGATCGAGAGGGTTCAACAGATCCCGTTCGCGGCCGGTTGACGCGATGCGCAGCTTGAAGAAGGCCTCGTTGGTGTCGGTATCGAGCTTCAACGCCTTTGCCATGATCTCCTTGACCTTCACACCGGCGTTCTGCGTGACGTCGTCCTCGATGAATTTCCGCGTCGCCAGCATGCCCATCAGGAACCGCACCGCCTCCTCCTCGTGATCCCTGAGCCAGTCGGCGCGCGCGGTGATGACTTGCGACATATCGATCGCGATTTGCGTGATCTCGTCGCTGGTC
>DASVOL010000039.1:0-11079 GCA_036383375.1 Bradyrhizobium sp.
CACCTTCGACGTCGCGCGGATCGACGAGATCGAGCGTGAGACCAGGCACGACGTCATCGCCTTCCTGACCCATCTCGCCGAGATCGTCGGCCCCGAGGCGCGCTTCGTGCACCAGGGCATGACCTCCTCCGACGTGCTCGATACCTGCCTCAACGTCCAACTCAAGCGCGCCGCCGACCTCTTGATCGCCGATCTCGACCGGGTGCTGGCGGCGCTGAAGATGCGCGCCTTCGAACACAAGATGACGCCGACCATCGGCCGCTCCCACGGCATCCATGCCGAGCCGGTCACCTTCGGCCTCAAGCTCGCCTATGCCCATGCCGAGTTCGCACGCGCCCGCGCCCGCCTGGTCGCCGCGCGCGACGAGATCTCGACCTGCGCGATCTCCGGCTCGGTCGGCACCTTTGCCCAGATCGACCCGCGGGTCGAAGAGCACGTCGCAAAAGCGATGGGCCTGCGGCCGGAGCCGGTCTCGACGCAGGTGATTCCGCGCGACCGCCACGCGATGTATTTCGCCACCCTCGGCGTGATCGCCGCCTCGGTCGAGCGGCTCGCGGTGGAAGTGCGGCATCTGCAGCGCACCGAGGTACTGGAAGCGGAGGAATTCTTCTCCGAGGGCCAGAAGGGCTCGTCGTCGATGCCGCACAAGCGCAACCCGGTGCTGTCGGAGAACCTCTCCGGCCTGGCGCGCATGGTGCGCGCCTATGTGACGCCGGCGCTGGAGAACGTCGTGCTGTGGCACGAGCGCGACATCTCGCACTCCTCAGCCGAGCGCATGATGGCCCCCGACGCCACCGTCACGCTCGACTTCGCGCTGGTCCGCCTCGCCGGCCTGATCGAGAAGCTGCTGGTCTATCCGCAGAACATGCAGAAGAACCTCGACCGGCTCGGCGGCCTCGTGCATTCGCAGCGCGTCCTGATCGCGTTGACCCAGAAGGGCGCCAGCCGCGAGGACGCCTACAAATTCGTGCAGCGCAACGCGATGCCGGTCTGGCGCGGCGAAGGCGACTTCCAGACACTGCTGAAGCGGGATGCGGACGTGAAGAAATACCTGACGGATGCCGAGATCGACGAAAAGTTCGACCTCGGCTATCACCTCAAGCACGTCGACACGATCTTCAAGCGGGTGTTCGGCGAAGCGTGAGGATCTGCCTGCGTCATTCCTGGGCACGCGCACCGGGCGTGAAATCCGGAATCTCGCGCAGCAACCTCTGGATTCCGCAGTTCGCAATTGCGAATTGGGGCTCGAATCGCCCCGGAATGACGGTCGCTTTCGCGTGACAAGTCGGCGGGTTGCGCTACGTTAACCCGCCCTACAAGGTTCACGACAAAGCTCACAAGAAACGGACGTTCCCTATGCCCATCGTCAATCGTGTTGCCGCCCTCTCGGATGAAATGGCCGCCTGGCGCCATGACTTCCACGAGAACCCCGAACTGCTCTACGAGGTGCACCGCACCGCCGGCATTGTCGCCGACAAGTTGCGCGAGTTCGGCTGCGACGAGGTGGTGACGGGGATCGGACGCACCGGCGTGGTGGGCGTGATCCGCGGCCGCAAGTCCGGATCCGGCAAGACCATCGGGCTGCGCGCCGACATGGACGCGCTGCCGATCGCCGAAGCCTCGGGCGTCGCCTACGCCTCGAAGGTCCCCGGCAAGATGCACGCCTGCGGCCATGACGGCCACACCGCGATGCTGCTGGGCGCCGCGAAATACCTCACCGAGACCCGCAATTTCGATGGCACCGCGGTCGTGATCTTCCAGCCCGCCGAGGAAGGCGGCGCCGGCGGCAAGGCGATGGTCGACGACGGCCTGATGACCCGCTGGGGCATTCAGGAGGTCTATGGCCTGCACAACATGCCCGGCCTGCCCGAGGGCTATTTCGCGACCACGCCGGGCCCGATGCTGGCCTCGTCGGACACCTTGAAGATCGTCGTCCGCGGCAAGGGCGGCCACGCCGGCGCCGCCCCGCATGAGGCGGTCGACAGCGTGCTGATCGGCGCCCAGATCATCAATGCCCTGCAGTCGATCGTGTCGCGCAATGTCGATCCGCTGAAATCGGCGGTCATCTCGATCACGATGTTCGAGGCCGGCGCCGCGTTCAACGTGATCCCGGAGACCGTCACGCTGGGCGGCACCGTGCGCACGCTGGATCCCGGCGTGCGCGATCTGGTCGAGCGCCGGATCGGCGAGGTTGCCTCCAACATCGCCAAGGCTTATGGCGGATCGGCGGAGACCGACTATGGCCGCATGTATCCGGTCACGCTGAACCACGCGCGCGAGGCCGGCATCGCCGCCGAGGTCGCCCGCGACGTGGCCGGCGCCGAGCGCGTCAACGACAATCTGGTGCCTGTGATGGGCGCCGAGGACTTCGCATTCATGCTGGAGGCGCGCCCCGGCGCGTTCGTCTTCCTCGGCATGGGCGACGGCCCGATGTGCCACCACCCGGCCTACAAGTTCAACGACAACATCCTCGGCCACGGCGCGTCCTACTGGGTGCGGCTGGTCGAGAAGCAGATGCCGGCGGGTTAGCACCGCTTGCACCATCGATGAACGGCCCGGCCGCGATCCGTCGCGGCCGGGTCATTCACATCAACGCGGTTGCTGTTGCGTGGTGCAGTGAATGCCGCCGCCGCCGGCAGCGATGCCGTCGATGTTGAGCTGGATGATCTCCCGGTCGGCATACAGGTCGCGCAGGATATCGTGCGCGTTGCGATCCGCGCTCGCGTCGCCGAACTCGGGCGCGATCACGGCGCCGTTGCAGACGTAGAAATTGATGTAGCCGGCGGCGAAGTCCTTGCTGCCGTGCTTTGGACGCACCGTCGATGGCCCCTCCAGCACCACGACCTCCAGGCGCCGCCCCTTCGCATCGACAGCGCCGCGCAGAATATCGAGGTGTCGCTTGGTCACCGCGTGATCGAACGACGACGGGTCCGTCTCCAGCCCGGACACGACAACGCCGGGTCCGGCAAATCGTGCGTAGAAGTCGGTATGGCCGTCGGTGATGTCCTTGCCGGCGATGCCGGGCAGCCAGATGATCTTTTCCAGCCCGAGCAGGCGAGACAATTCGGCCTCGCATTTGTCCTTCGACACACCGGGATTGCGATTTGGGTTGAGGACACAGCTCTCGGTGATGATGGCGGTCCCCTCGCCGTCGACTTCGATCCCGCCGCCTTCCAGCACCAGACCCGCCTTGACGAACGTCGCCTTCGCGGCCCGGGCGACATGCGCGGCGACCTCGGCATCGAGCGCGTGGCGTTGCTTGTTGCCCCAACCGTTGAAGTTGAGACCGACCGCGCCAAGCTGCCCCGACGGGTCCCTCACAAACACCGGTCCGGTGTCGCGCATCCACACGTCGTCGACCGGTTGCACGACGAGGCTGACCGCGGGGCCGCAGAGCCGCGCGGCAATCTCGCGGTCCTCCTCGCGCACCAGCATGTTGACGCGTTCATAGGCCGCGATCGCCTTGGCAATGTTGGCGAGATTTTCCCGCGCCACCGGAAGCAGCTTGCCGCCCCAGATCGCGGCGCTGGCGCCGAACGCCATCCAGGTGGCGGCATGCGGCGCGCCCTCGTCCGGCATCCGCCAGTTCACATTGTCCCGCGCAAGATCGTCCACGAGCGTCCTGGCCGCGATGGCCCTCCCGGATTGACCGCCAGACTAGCGCCGGCGCCGGTGCGATGCCATCACCTGGCCGTTCAAGACTCGGTAGTCATCCGCTCGTCGTCCTGGGCGTCGCCGCCCGCGCCGCCTCATGGGCGCCGTCGGCCTCGCCCGCCCCCATCATCCGCGCCGCGACCCGGTCGCGCTTGACGAAATGATGGAAGGCGGCCGCGGCGAGGTGCAGCACGATCAGCGCGAGCAGCACATAGGCGAAGAAGATGTGACGATCCTCATAGGCATCCGCCGCCGCCTTGTCGGGCGACGTGATCTGGGGAACGTGGAACAGGCCGAAGAAGCTCGAATAGTCCTGGGCACGGGACCCCGAATGCGCCCAGCCCAGCATCGCGACCAGGATGGTGACGGCATAGAGCGCGCCATGGCTGACGCGGGCGGCGATCCGCTGCCAGGAGGGCACGTCGGCCGGCAGCGCCGGCGTCGGGTTGACGCCGCGCCAGAGCAGCCGCAGCACGGTCAGCAGCAGCACCATGTAGCCGATATCGGCATGGATCGACCGGTAGAAGAACTTGTCCGCCCGCGCCGGGATGTGGTTCATCCACCAGCCATAGGCCAGCATGCCGATGATGGCGATGCCCAGCACCCAGTGGAACGCACGGGCGAGCGAGCCCCAGCTCGCGGTGGTATTGCGGATCATGGTCGAATGGCCCCGTTTGGATTTCGCACGTCGCAGCAATAGTTTGCCGTGATACTTGCAGGGATAGGCCAAGGCCATATGAAATTCCCGCCTTCACCGCCTTTTGTCGGCCACAAAGCGTTTTCGAGCGAAGTGGATCCCGGTTCGCGTGAAGAAAACGCGTCAAAACAAGAATCTAGAGCCCCGCTCCGATTCCATCGGAGCGGAAAAGGCGCTAGAGGCCGGATAGCCAAAAACAACTGAATGGTAACCCTGCCTCGGATAGACTTTTCACCGTGTCCACTCCCCCGACCATCCTCATCTTCGATTCCGGCCTCGGCGGCCTCACCGTGCTGCGCGAGATCGTCCGCGCCCGGCCCGACGCGCACTATGTCTATGTCGCCGACGACGCCTTCTTCCCCTATGGCCACCATACCGAGGACGAGATCATCGCCCGGGTGGTGCCGCTGGTCGGCGAGCTGATCGAGGCCCATGCGCCCGATCTCGTCGTGATCGCCTGCAACACGGCATCCACCCTGGTCATGTCGCATCTGCGCGATGCCTATCGCCTGCCCTTCGTCGGCACGGTGCCGGCGATCAAGCCGGCCTGCGCACAGTCGAAGACACGGCGGGTCTCGGTGCTCGGCACCAGAGGCACCGTGAAACGGGAATATACCCGCAAGCTGATCTCGGATTTCGCGCAGGGCTGCGAGGTGACGCTGGTCGGCTCTGGCGAGCTGGCTTCCCTTGCCGAGGCGGCGCTGAGCGGCCAGATCGTGCGCGACGAGGACATTGCCGCCGAACTGGCCCCCTGCTTCGTCGGCGACGGCGCCCATGACCCCGCCCGCACCGACACCGTCGTGCTCGCCTGCACGCACTACCCGCTGCTGCTGGAGCGCCTGACCCGCCTCGCGCCCTGGCCGGTTGACTGGATCGATCCGGCGCCCGCGATCGCCCGCCGCGTCGCCGATCTGCTCGGCCCGGCCGGCTCGGAGAGCGATGAGGCCGGCGCGGAGATGATCTTCACCTCGAAGCGCCCGCACAGGCTGACCGAAGCGCTGACGCCGTTCTTCGGCGGCCGCGTCCCGGCCTGATCCTTTTCGCCGTCACGACGCGCTGCTAGCCTCCGCCCTCGTTCGAGGGAGGACCGCCTTTGACTACAGCCCCGCTGACGCCGCTCAACCGCCTGCGCCAGGCGTGGCGCGACAAGCGCCCGACCTTCGGCGCGATCGCGACCATTCCGAGCATCCAGACCGTGCAGATCATGGCGCAGTCGCTGGACTGGATCATCGTCGATCTCGAGCACGGCCCGATCGATCTCGGCACCGCGCATGCGATGATCGTGGCGACCTCGGGCACGCCGTGCGTGCCGATGGTGCGGATCGCCGCTAACGAGCCGCACCTCGCCAAGGCGCCGATGGACATCGGCGCGCTCGGCATCAACTTCCCGATGATCTGCAACCGTGGTGACGCCGAGAAGGCCGCGCGCAGCGTGCGTTATCCGCCGAACGGCGACCGGCTGTGGGGGCCGTTCCACGCGCCGTTCCGCTGGGGCGTCTCGATGAACGACTACATGGCGACCGCCGACGACGACATGATCTGCATGATCACGATCGAGCATGTCGATGCCGTCAATCGCATCGACGAGATCATGGCGACACCGGGCATCGACCTCGCGGTGATCGGGCCCGGCGATCTCGCCACCTCGATCAACAAGCGCGGCTTTCCTGACGATCCCGAAGTGGTCGCGCTGATGCAGCGCGCCGAACAAGGCATCCTGAAGAGCGGCGTGCCGATCGGCGGCGTCGCGCGCACCGCCGACCAAGCCAATGCGATGATCGATCGCGGCTACCTCGCGCTCGCGCTCGGCTTCGACTGGTCGCTGTTCCAGCGCGGCATCGCGGCCGCGTTCGCCGGGATCAGGCGATAGCGTCTTTTCTTGAGCATGATCTTTTCGGAAAACCGCTACACACTTTTCCGGATCATGCCCTAGATCGTCGCGAGATAAAGACTCGGATCGAAATATTGCGTGGCTGGCACAGCAGTCGCGACCGGCGCTTCCGTGACGAAGAAATCGCTGACCTGTTGCAGCCATCTGGCCACCGTGCCGTCGGCATAGAGCCGCTTCCACTCCCGCGACGAGAACATCTTCTGCGCGGCCAGCGCCTCCTCGATGTCGGCGATCGAGGCCTGCGGATAATAGTTCTTCTGCAACGCATCGGCCACCGCCTTGCCGTTGCGCAGCATGTGGTCGTTGGCGTCGGCCCAGCCGCGGATGATCCGTGCGAAGACGTCGCGGTTGGCGGCGAAATAGTCCTGCCGTGCGACCCAGCCGCCGACGACGGCGGATTGCGGATAGTAGGCAGATGCGTCGACCAGCTTGACGGCGCCGGGCAGCTTTTCGCGCACCGCGATATTGAATGGCACCCACAGCGCGACGGCGGGCACCTCGCCCGCGATGAACGCGTCCACCGCCACGGACATGTTGCTGTTGGCGATCTCGACATCGCCTGGCCCAAGTCCGTTGGCGCGCAGCGCGCGGTCGAGGAAGATGTGGGCCGTCGTCATCCTGGCGGTCGCGATGCGCTTGCCGCGAAGGTCCGCGAATGTCGTCACGCCCTTGTCCGGCCGCACCCAGAGCTGCGCGGTCGCGATCTCGATATCGTTGACCAGGAACGCAGTGTAACCGCCGCGCGGCAGCAGGCCCGAGATCACGCCGCCGGCCGACAGCACGTCGAGCTTGCCGGCAGCCATCGCCTGCACCACCTCGAGGCCGGTGTTGAACTCGACCAGATCGAAATCGATGCCTTCCTTGTCGAACGAGCCGCGGTCGAGGCCGGTCAGAATTTGGCCGTCGACGGCGACGACGTGGAGATAGCCGAGCCGCAGCCGGGCGCGGTCTCGCGCGATTGCAGGCGTCCCGAGCGCGCCGGCGCCGAGCGCTGATCCGATGAGAAAGTGGCGACGGCTGATCTTACGGGGCAGCAGGCCGGCCTCGATCGACATCTCAGTGCACCGGATGATCGAGCAGCGGTCGCTGAACGGCATCGCGCAGCCGTTCGGCATGGTATTGCGCGACGCCGTCTGCGGGATACTCGGCCAGGAAGTCGGCAATGTGCAGCAGTGCGGTGGCGGGTTCCGCGCCGCGGATCGCATCGTAGACGGCCTCCCAGAATGCGCAGAACGCCAGCTCGGAATCGCCGCGCGCGCCGCAGAGCTCATAGACCGTGATCGCCTCAGCAAAGCCCTTCGGCCGGATCTGGTCGACGCTGCGGAACGCAAATTTGTGCTCGGCGCGCGCCCGCACGGCCGCGCTGACCAGGACCTGGGTGCCATAGTTCTTGTTGAGGCCTTCGAGCCGCGAGGCCAGATTGATGGTGGCACCGAGTGCGGTGTAGTTCATGCGGTCGGCGGAGCCGACATTGCCGACCACGGCGTCGCCGAGATGCAGGCCGAACCGCGTGGTGTAGGCCGGCCAGCCCTCGCTGCGGAACGCCCGGTTGAGCTCGGCGTTGCGCTGCAGGCAGTCCAGCACCGCCTCGCAGGCATGAACGACGTGATCGTCGTCGTCGTCCGGCGCATTCCACAGCGCCATCACGGCATCGCCGATGAATTTGTCGATGGTTCCATGGTGCTTCATGATCGCTTCCGACATCGCGGCGAAATAGCGCGAGGTGAAGATCATGACCTGCGACGGATCGGCCTTCTCCGTCTTCGCGGTGAAGTCGGCGACGTCGGTGAACAGCACCGTGACCTCGCGCCTGACACCGCCGAGCTGCAACGAAGCGCCCGACGCCATCAGCTGGCGGACGATCGGCTGCGGAATGAAGCTGGAGAAACTGCGCACGACGGTGCGCATCGTGAACACCGAACGGCCGAGTTCGTCGATCTCGTCGATGGCCGATTGCATGCGCGGCCGGTCAGCGAGCTGAAAACGCTGGATCTCATCGGTCTGCCGCGCCAGCTCGCGCAGCGACCGCGCGAGCAGCGAGCCGAGCCAGAACGCGAACGGCAGCATCGCGGCCACAAAGGCGAGCGCGATCGCGAACAGCGCACGGCGCTCCGAGATGATCCTGGCAAAGAATTCGTCGAGCGGCGCAATCACAGCAAGGCGGATGTTTGCGGCGCCGGCAGTCTCGATGCGGTGAAAGGCCGCAACCAGCGTCCGCCCGTCGCCGTCGGTGAAGAACTGCTGGGCGCCACCATCGCTGCGCCATGACTGGATCGCCGCGGACAGGCCGGGAAGCTTGAGGGCCTCGATCCGGGGCAGCGCGTCGCGGCGCTCGGCCATCAGATCGCGCATCTCGGGATGGCCGACGATGCGGTCGGCATCGTTGAACAGGAAAGCCAGCCCGGATTTGCCGAGCCTCTGCCGACTCAGCATCTCCTCGAGGCGATTGAGCAGGAGATCGGCAGCCACCACCCCGCGGCGGCCTTCCTTCAGTGGGATGCGCAGCGTGTAGCCGGGCTCGCCGGTTGCATAGAACACATAGGGACCGGTGAGCAGCGTCTTCCGATCCTTGAAGGCCTCGACATACCAGGGACGCTGCCGCGGGTCGTAGCTGTCAGGCCCTGCGACCTGCGCGACCTGGATCAGGTTTTCCGACAGGAACAGCGTCACCGGCGCCGCCGCGGCCGCCCCTGTGCGGGCGATCACGACCACGCGGTAGACCGCGTCGGCGTCGACATTCAACGCCGTGCGGAATTGCGGCTTGGCGCGATCGATGACGTCCATCTCGAGGAACGAGCCGTCTTCGTATCCGACATAGAGGTTGAAGATCTGCGGATTGTTGCGCAGCATCGAGGCCAGCAGGCCATAGAGCCGGCTGTTGTCGGCGATGTCGGCCTCCTGGATCGCCGGCAGCCCCGCCAGGATCTCGAGATTGTCGCGCACATTCTTGAACTGCGCGTCGATGCGGTCGGCGCCCAGTTGCCCGACCTTGTCGATGAAGGTGCTCGCGGCCATCTGCGTGATCGAGGAGACGCGCCTGAAGCTGAGATAGACCAGCGTCAAACCGACCACCAGCACGGCGGCGATGAACACCGTGATGATCGAGGTGCGGAAGCCGATCCGAACCGGCCGCCGACTGGTCGCGCGCGCATCACTCATCGGGTCTGTCGTCCACCTCCGCTAATATTTGCGCACGATCGGCTTCGCCGGTGCCGTCTGCGGCGCTGATGTCGAGAGCTGGAACGTGACCCAGGCCGTCCACCCCTCCGCGCGGTTCTCGGCAGCGAAATCCTTGTAGCCCCGGACGTTCAGATAGCCCTGATAGCCCTCGCCGACCGGAAAGATGAATCCGACCTGCGGGCCGATGCCGGCGACGCGGCCCTTGAAATCACCGAGCTTGGCGCCGGCGCCGCTGTCGCCGGTGATCTGCTGGAAATAGTAGCCGGCGACGCCGACATGCACATTCTTGGCGACGAACTGCGATAGCCCCCAGTCGACATGGAAATCGATGCCGTTCTGGTACTGCAGGTCATTGTTCTTGCCGTTGTAGGTGACGCCGGCCAGCACCGAGAACTCGTGGCCGGATTTCGGATCGAGATATGTGTAGGCGCCGCCGACATCGACCGCGACAAATCCGAAGCTGAGATTGGCGAGGCGGGTGCTGTCATAGGTCCCGCTCGGGATGTTGCCCATGATGTAGAACATCTCGTTGTTGACACCCTGATTCCATTTTAGCGTGCCCTGGTAGAAGACGTCGGAGACCGTGGTGCGGTTGTCGGTTGCGACGCCCGAGAGCGTGTTGCCGCGCGGGCCGGTCAGCGTCGCGTCGACGCCGACACCGATATTTCCGGGCGCGGCAAGGAAGGTGATGGCCGCCTGCCCGCCCAGCACGGACTGCGCCCAGGTATAGGTGAACCCTTCGATCAGCACGTCCGCATGTGCGTTGAGACCGGCGACGACCGATCCCGGCACGCGGTTGCCGATGACGAAATTCTTGCTCGCGTTGGCGCTTTGATCGAGGTGAATGTAGATCGTCTCATACGCCCAACCGGGCATCGCCGGTGCCGCCGTCAGGCTTGCGAACGCGCCGGGAAGCCAGAAGCTCAATCCGCCGGCGTCGGCCAACGCGGTGCGCGGCATCGCCGACAACGCGAGCGCGGCGATGATACCGAGTAAGGCGCGCCCGTGAAGTTTGACCATCGTCATCTGAACCTCCCCACCTCGTTCAAGACACCGTAACGGATTCGCGTGCACCTCAGTTCACCGCCTGCGCCTCCGGGAATTTCCACTTTCCGCTCAGGATCTCCGGACGCGGCCGATACAGCCGAACCGTGTAATTCCAGCCCTTCATGGTCGGCAGGCAATTCGGAATCTTGCCGTCGCAGCCGCCGAACTGGATCGCGATCGAGCCATCGGCGGATTTCTTCGCCGTGATGTTGTTCAGCGTGTAGGCGTCGTAGGGATTCTTCTCGAAATATCCCTTCGCGTCGTACACGCTGATCGACCAGAACGCGTCGACGGGAACGTCCTTGACGGTCAGCTTGTAGACCGTGGCGCCGTCGTTCTTCGCCGGCGTGATGCTGAGGTAGGACGCGTCCTTGTCGGGATTGCCGCCCCAGCCGGCGGCGGTGCCGATCAGGTGCCGCACCGGGTCGACCTGCCCCTTGGGCCCGAACGCTTGGGCGAATCCACCGGTATAATCATTCAACGCCAAAAGCGCGTCGCGGATGCTCTTCTGGCTGGCCTGGTCCCAGCTCGGCAGCTCAAGCTTGCCTTGTGCCTTCTGGTCGACCTTGATGGCATCCTGCAACGCATGCACCTGCGCGAGGTCGTTCGG